>JAGQWZ010000360.1 GCA_020436835.1 Saprospiraceae bacterium
TGAATTACTAAGTCACCATAGTTTTTTTGCGGAGGCACTCACCATCAATAAGGCAACGTATGACGATCTTGTAAGTACCCAAAATCTGAATATCATCAGGAATGATCGTTTGAGATTAATTATCGTTGATTATTATAGGAATGCAGAGCAGGCCGCAAGGGCTATTGACAATTTTAATCAATTAACCTGGGATTTGCAGATCGAGTCCTTGACCGCCGTTCCAATCGGAAAATATTATTCCTGGACCGTTTATAAGTTTTCGGATGCACAATTGAATTACCAGGAAGATTTCAAATTTATCACCAAACCCACTTCCCACGCGTTTGAACTGATGGAAACGAGCCAAATTTTGTTCGAGAATAAACACGGCAATCTCATTCATTTTTATGAAGAATTAAGGATACAGGCAACTGAAATCATTCAATTGATTAATCAGGAACTGGAGTGAATTTTCTTGTCATGTTTAATTAAAAAACTCATTAGCACCAATTAAGTCAGCAATAGCCTGAAATATTTATTGAAAGATCCGAATTCATGGCTTAATCTTATCCATACCTATACCTATCCAGCATGAGATGCTGCGATTAGACCATTCCAGGACGCCTTTCTCGATCCCACGACAAAATTCATAGCCAAACAGAAAGCAAATGAACCATTTGGAATGTCAGTTACTGCAATGTACTTTTAGGAAGCTTTGCAAAAAACCGGTTTGAACGGTAAGTACCTCTAAACGATTGGGAATGATAACACTTTTCAGGAAGTTACGGTATCATCGGCTTGCTGACCTTAAGATCAGCAAATACCTGACGTACGCCACCGGGGAAATTATATTAGTCGTCATCGGTATCCTGATTGCTTTACAGATAAATAATTGGAATGAGCAGCGGAAAAACGTCACCCTTGCCAAAAACTACCTGGTTGAAATTAAAAAAGACCTGATTACCGATACGACAACATTTAATACCGCCATCCATCGAGTTCATAAAACGATATCCAATAATAAATCATTACTGAATCCTGAGTTCACCGGAGCGATTTCTGTAGATTCAATTTTGTCCCTTTTGAAAATATCTTACCATTCTACCCGCATTTACCACATTGACAATGCTACCTATCTGAAATTAACAAATACGGGATTTGTAGAACCCGTAGTATTTAATACCCTCTTTACGGAGATCAACAACTATTACAACAAAGAATTCGTCGCTTATTCAGAGTATATTGAATGGGATGAAGATCAGAGTATTGATATTTTTCATCCGGATTTTCTGGACATCTATAAAAGTATTGACTTACCTGAACTGGATTCGAAAAATGAAAACCAACCGAATATCCAAAGCAAGGAAAAGAACCAGGTCTATTTAAGGGGATTTATCAACTCATCGTCATTCCGGAATGCCACCTGGGCCAATTACAACCGGAAAGGATTCGTCCTTGACCGATTGTTATTACAGAAGAAGCTTGCCACCGATTTAATTAAAAAAATAGATCAGGAACTTTAATTCGTTCACCATTCATTTTATTAAAGGAGAACTTTCAATACCGTTCATTGGCTGCCGGCAGCAAACCCATTTGAAAGCAATAAATGACTCTTGTCCTTCCTTGCCAAACTCACTTAAAAAATTTTATTGCCAGATTTTTAAAACGCGTAAATTAGAAGGGGCGATCTAAATCAATTCAACTATGGCAAAACAGGGCGACAAAATCACCAATGACCGGACCGGGCAAACCATGATTTTTCTTCAAACCGGTAAAGAAACAGCGGGTGTACTGCTGGAAATCGAATCTTTCAATCCCAGGTCCGATATGAGAGAACCAATCCATATACATCCGACACAAGAAAGTTCGTCAAAAGTTATTTCAGGTGTACTGCATTTTTGGATTAACGGCAAAGAACAAGTTGTAAAAGCCGGCGAAAAAATTGAAATACCAGCCGGTGTTCCGCACTGCTTTTGGAATGAAGACGAAACCGTGGCGCACTCGATACAACAGTTTAAACCGACTCAACATATTGATCAGTTCTTCGAATCGTTCTTTGCCCTGGCCCGCGACGGGAAACTGGATAGTAAGGGAATGCCTCCGTTTTTGCAATTGCCGTTAATGGGATTAAAACACAAGAACGATATTCGGGTGGTCAGTCCACCATGGATGGTGCAACTACTGACTTATTGGTTGCTCGCACCGGTCAGTTACATTCTGGGTTACAGAAGTAGCTATAAATCATTGCAATAATATATTCCCAAAATAAGAGTTCCAACTTTTATCACCTTGTTAAATGTATTTTATGAAGCTTGTTTCGGTTCTCCTGCTGACTGTGCTTCCGGCATATTACCTTCAATCCTTCGGACAGCAGACAAGGCCATGGACGGAAAAAGACAGGGTTTTTCTTGTTAAGAATTTGGAGCGTACGCGGAATGCGATCATTGAAGAAACTAACTATTTAACCATGGAGCAATGGAGCTTCAAACCCGATTCGAATCAATGGAGTATCGGTCAGGTCCTGGAGCATCTGGGACTGTATGAACGCATCTTTGCACAGGAAGCGGACATCATGTTAAGTACAGAACCGGATCCGCAAATGGATACCTTGTCGCTGCCGGATACATCCTATATTAACTGGATGAATGATCCTAGTCCTCACCATGCGGAATGGAATGCTGAACCTCTGGGATTTATGCGCGGGGCAGATAATTTAACGTTCTTATTATTCGGGCGCAATCACCTTGTGGATTTCGTAAAGAACACCAGCTATGATCTCAAATCGCATTTTACCTTTCGATGGGGAGATGAAAAGAGAAGAAGTATCCATGCGTTGATGGTCGTCCATTTTAGTCACACCGACCGGCATCTGAAGCAGATACTCCGAATCAAGAATTCTCCCGGATATCCGATCTAAGTTTTACAGCAACTAACAGACCACTTGCTGTTCCTACGCGGTTGTTTGAACCTCTAATCTCGGTCTCATTTGCCAAAGCGCAATCCCCGGAATTCTTTAATTTTGAAATAATAAGACTTCTAGATTCTCTTTTCCGTTTACCTAACCAACAGACATGCGTAAAATCATTGCTGCCATCAATATGTCCCTGGACGGGTATTGCGATCACACTGCCATGACGGCCGACGAGGAAATTCATCGCCATTATGCCGACCTCCTTCGGGCCGCCGATGCCATCCTGTATGGCCGCACCACCTACCACCTGATGGAATACTGGCCTACGGTGGTGCAAACGCCGACCGGCAACCCGGCCATCGATGATTTTGCACTGGTGATGGATGCCATTCCCAAGATCGTTTTTTCGACGACTTTACAAGACATCGAATGGGACAGCGCCCGGCTGGCCAACCGTCCATTTGCCGAAGTGGTCAAGGAACTCAAACAACAGCCCGGCAGGGACGTCCTGATTGGCAGCCGGAGTCTGATCA
>JAGQWZ010000361.1 GCA_020436835.1 Saprospiraceae bacterium
TTAAGCCCAGACCTAATCCGAGTATGGAAAATAGAACATCATTGGGATCGTAGATATTATTGCCTCCCAAATTATGTATTTTAAACTCCTGGAGTAATACATACACGGCTGCCAGAAATCCGGATAGTAGATATATCGTTGTATTTCCTGGTTTTTCACTTTTCATAAATCTTCTGAAGAAAAGTAGGAGTATGCCGGTCAATATCAGCGTACCAACAATACCCTCTGCCAGATTTGGAAAAGAAAGCACAATTATCCGGACAAAGTCAATGGATACCTCTTCAAGTACAAATGGTCGAATAAGTTTCAAAATTATAAATACCAGGATCACCACAATCTGAATTCTCGCCAGTTTAATCAAGGCTTCTTCACGGACCATCAGCTAAATTTAATTGGTTCGTACTGTGGTAGAGATCTATGACTAACCACAAGGTCAATTAATTATTTCATACCACAATTCGACCATTCCATTCCGATAAGAGACTACATCTTTCAGGTGCAATGACTGTTCAATATCGAGTTCATCAAAAAATGGGGTCCCTCCTCCCAACAGTACGGGCATGATTGATATAATAATCTCATCGGCAAGTTTTAAACGAATGAATTCTTTAACCAACATCGCTCCTCCTACCAACCAGATATTGGAATATGATGGTTTTAATTTATTATTGAGCAGGGAGGTCAGATCACCCGAATAAAACTGCACACTTTCCCGCTTTGGCTGCATCGGTCTTGAGGTGATCACCATAACCGGTGTATCTCCATAAGGCCAACCCAACTCAAGGGCATGCTCGTATGTATGAGATCCCATAACATAGCAATCTATACGCTCCAGAAATGTAGCGATTTCCGCATCGGAGAGGGTAACGCCTTGGGGATAATCATCGTTTGATGTGAGCCAGGAAATATCATTGTCCTTCCTGGCAATAAAACCGTCCAAACTGGCGACCATATGAATAGTCACGGTATTTTCCATGAGCTAGATCTTTATAAAATAAATGAATTCGTAATAGTAAGATATAATCATTTCCGTCAAAACCATATCATTCTGAATAACTACCCTCTTTTCCTGATTGGAATCCAAAATTCCTCTTCTGATTCCGGATCCTCTCCTCTATATTTCTCTCCCATTCGTGCGAAATATGGTCTGCCATCCATTTCATAGGGGGAAGCAGGAAGCCATTCGCTATAGATATATCGAAATACCGGTAGTGCCTCACTTGGCTTTCCCCGGTAGTTAAATACCGCATATAGACCCTCCGGAATAATTAACTTATCCATTCTATGCGGTATTTCACCAAAACTATTCACTGCAATCGCTGCCCATTTTTCAAATTCCCGGGAAACATCAAAGGCTTGCATGAAATTAGCGTCAGAATATATCTCCACTGAAAATAAATCCTCATTGACAATATCATTTATCTCCCTTCGTCGCGGCGAAAAACTCCTCCATAGCTCGACTGTCCGGTTATTGGCAAAAGACATTTTCAGTTTCTTTCCAACTAGTCTGGTTTCACTGAACACTTGAATACGTGGCTGCATAATGCTATCTTCAAAAAGGCGATCAAGATCTCGCTCTTAGGTCAGATTTTAAAATCATCTAATATTTATTTCCACTCCTTCCCAGGGATGTCCCTCCAGATAAAAATCCATGCCTGTTTCCGCTTCAATTTCTACCAATCTATTTTGGGTCTCAATTTCTCTTAAAAAGACCATTCCCCTCCGTTTATTCGTTGCTTCCAGTTCACCCTGCAATGGTCCTTCGAGAATTCCGTATGTTCCCTTTTTATCATCATTTATTGTTGCCCGGTACCATTCGTCAATCAGGGCATATTCGAATGCGGAAATTTGACCTAACCTTAATGCCTGCATCAAGTCAGGTCTTATGTCGTCGTATAGCGTATCATTCCGGTTATACTTGGTTGAGATTGAATTGTGATGACTTAGTATGGTAGACATCCAAAAATCATTGCCTATCAATTTCTCCCCCGGATATCCATATTTATCTATTATGGTCTGGAACTCTTTAATTTGCTTTTCACTATGTGGAGCAAATCTTCTCTCCGCATATTTATCTTGCGCTTTGGCACTGAAGGTAAATAATGCACCAAGGGCTTTCCACTGGTCTCTCGAAAACATCTTTTTTACCCTTTTTCTCAATTGCAGATTTAAAGCGGCAGTGAATTCTTCGTTTAGTGTATGATATTGAACTTTAATAGATTTCCAATCCCTGTCTTTTCTCAATCTCTTTAAAAAAGCATTTTTTCTAATCGATTTTAGAGTCCACCCGGCCCTTATTCCGTTCAGTAAAAATTCTCTTGCCTTTTGTCTTTGATTAAGATACAAAGCAAGTTGGCTGGCAATCTGGTGATCTCTCAAGAAAACAAAATCGTATCCATTTAACAATTCTTCATAAACCTGAAGCGCACCTTTGAAATCTTCGGAGGCGATTAAGCATTCTGCCTCCACAATACGTTCGTGATATTTGATGTAGTCCGGGAGCACATTGGCATGGACGGCACCTGGCTGACAGATTGAAATAAAGTGGAATAAAATAATAAACTGATTCACGTGGGGTCTAAATTATCTGAAACCAAGAGAGCCGCAGCACACCAGTAGATACCAACGCCTCGAATATCGAAAGATCTACCCAATCAATCGATGCCAGGCTAATGAATTTATTTCATCAGTACCGGTTTCCTACGGTTTTTGACGGAACAGATTTATCAATAAGATCCATATCCGCTTCGGTAAGTTCCACATCAAACGCCCCGAGATTCTCCTTAAGCCGGTGTACTTTTCTGGTACCGGGAATGGTCGTTATCTCGTCATTCTGACTAAGCACCCAGGCAAGGGCTACCTGGGCTTTCGATACGTTTTTACTCTTTGCAATTTGATCAACCACCTCCACAAACTTCAGATTTTCCTCGATGGCTTCCTCCGTAAAGCGAGGATTATTCAATCGAAAATCTCCCTGTTCAAGATCCGCCCGGCTTTTAATCGCTCCGGTCAGGAACCCCCGCCCCAGTGGACTATAGGCCACGAAGGTAATGCCGAGCTCTTTACACACGTCAAAAATTTCTTCTTCCGGTTCACGGCTCCATAAGGAGTACTCCGTCTGGAGAGCTGTAATGGGATGTACGGCATGAGCACGACGTAATGTGTCGGGATCGACCTCGGAAAGACCGAGGTATTTCACCTTACCCTCCTTTATCAGATCTGCCATAGCCCCGACGATCTCTTCAATCTCCACTTTGGAATCCTGCCGGTGCATGTAGTATAAATCGATAGCCTCCACCCCCAATCTCTGCAGACTGGCGTCACAAGCCTTTTTGATATATTCCGGTTTACCGCTGATGCCGAGAAATTCTCCATTCGGACCCCGCATTACGGCAAATTTGGTAGCCAGGACAACTTCGTCCCAGCGGCCCTTGAAGGCCTTGCCCAACAACTTCTCATTGGCACCACTCCCGTACATATCAGCCGTATCGAAAAAATTTACTCCCAGATCAATCGCTCTATGCAGCGTATTCACAGACTCTTGTTCATCAAAAGATCCATAAAATTCCGACATACCCATACAGCCCAAACCGATCCGGTTGATGTCGAGGGTACTGTGTCCTAAAGTGGTTATTTTTTTCATGCTGTACTTATTAGAATTTCTCTTTCAAAGATGTAAAAAATATGCCTGAATCATAATATCCTCCGGTTTTCATGGAACAATATGTGGCAGCCAAAGTGAGAATTTGATCTCATGGGTTTCCTCAATTTCCCATTATATTTAAATCCCTTTTTAAAAACAATGTGGATTAATTACCAGAAACCTCACAGTGAGTGGGTTTGAATGCAAGCAGGGTTTTAGTTTCAAAATTCACATAAAAATACCATTGGATTCAGTCAAAATCACCGGCTCTTCATCGGTGACAAGTACCGTATGTTCATGCTGGGCTATATAGCCACCTTTATTTCCTACCAGGGTCCATCCATCACTCAGTACGACCGCCATTGTTGAAGTGGTTGAAATAAAGGTTTCAATAGCACAGGTGGTATTTCGTCGGAATCTTTCCTTGTTGCTTCTTACCCGGTAATTGAGAATATTTTCAGGTTCTTCGTGCAGACTTTTACCCACTCCATGACCGGCCAGATTTCTGATTACCTTAAAATGCATTTTGTTGGCTTCGCTCTCCATTATCTGACCGATATCGGAAATCAGCACTCCAGATCTTATTTTGGCAATTGCTTTTCTCAGGATATACCTTGAGGCATCGACAAGTGGTTGATGGTTGCAGATATCACTACCGATGACAAACGAACCGCCATTGTCAGACCAGTAACCATCGAATTCTGCCGAGACGTCGATATTAATAAGATCACCTTCTTTCAAAATTTTATTTTCAGAAGGAATACCATGAGCCACCTCTTCATTTACACTAATACAACAGAAACCAGGGAAGCCATACGTTTCAAACGGTGCCGATTTTGCCCCATAGCCCTTCAGAATCGCAGCACCATATGCATCCAATTCCTTTGTTGACATACCAATCGCTGCATATTCCCGCATCATTCTCAATGTGGTTCCGACAATTTCACTGACTCTCTTCATACCTGTCAGTTCAGCTTCTTTGGTTATTGACATTCTAATTGTTTTTTAATCGCAGAATAAATTTGTTTATTAAACAGGACATATTACTGCAAAGTCCGTCTTTTTCTGAAAAATTAGTGAAGGATTTTCCAACAAATTTTGACAATCCGGATCCTGTCCCAAACCATAGGTTGCCCCTATCATCTTCCAGGATATCAACAACTCTGTCACTGGGTAATCCATCTTTGGCGGTGAAATATCTAAGGGACGTCCCATCGAATTTAGACACTCCCCGTTCCAATGTTCCAAACCAGAGATTTCCCTTTGAGTCTTCGAATGTTTTGACTACATACTGTCCAATTTGAATATTGTTCTCCTGATCCTGAATTTTATCATACTGGGCGTCCACTTCCTCTTCCTGCGAATTGCAGGAAATCGAAAAAATATATACCATAATCAGGACAAAGAGCTTCAATTGACGATTTTTCACGATTTAGAAAATAAGTAATTAATCATGCTGCCAATATTCGAATATAAGACACATATGAGGATTGCCGGGTTCTCATCTTAGTTAAAAAATAGTATAGAGACCCCAATAGGCAAATCCAAATATCGCAGTCAAGTAGACAAAATTATTTGCTACCAGTAAACTCTTTATCCATGTTCTTCTCTTCGCCTTTCGAATAAATCCGGCACTTAGAAGCAAAACAGGTACCGCCGACAAAAGAAGTAAAAAAGGAATAAACGAAGCCGCACTGATGAGATTTGAACTGAAATGCCGGTAGGGAGCATCAAAATAGAAGACATTGATATTGGTAGCCAAAACAAAAAAATAAAGGGCTAGAAAAACATCAACAATTGCTGCTATGACCAGAACCCTGTTCAAATTAGCCAGATTTCGATCCAGAACAGAAACCAGCAAAAAAATGAGTGCCACCAGTGGAAGCGCACCGCCGACCAAAGCCAGAAGCACTCTCAAGAGTGGCGTATTAAATGGTGTTTTATATTCAATCAGCCGGTCAAATTCGAGATTCCGGGGAAAAAGATCTGCTGTGTTTAGTATATGGTCTCCCTTCTGCAATTCCTCTGCCAGATTAAATTGAACCGTAGTATCAAAATTATGGTAGAAATAAAGATTTACTGACCTGCTCTTTGTATCCCAAATTGAAGTCAATAATGTGCCATCACCGTTCCTGTTTCTACAAACGTGCATGGTATCTGAGAGCGCTCTACAAAATGAAAGTGAGCTATCTGGCTGATGGTCCTGCAAAAAGTCCTCACCATTTCTAAATCTTTCAAGTTTCCTCGCCTGCTCATTGTCCGTTATCGATGGACAAAAATTCGATAGAACATAGTATGGGTTGTTCCCTTCAATCAAATTATATGGTTCGACCACCAGATATTTTCCTGTGCTGTCCAGATAAATAAACACATCCTCTATGAAAAAACTGTGATCGTATTGCTCCACAAACTCTTTGACTTCTTCTATGGTAGCACACTGGTGAAGGATGGCCACCAGATATTCCACTTCATTAATAATTCTCTTTTTTTGTTTTCCTTTAGTATCCTGCTGGGGATAATATGCTGCCAGACGTGAGAAGGTGAGCCCTGCTTCATTCATTCCGGATTGGGGCGCAAACTGCTTCAGGGAGACCTGTCTGGATCCGGTAAAAATGGCACCAAATTCATGTGGTTCTTTGGCATTTTCAAACCATATTCTTGAAGTCGTTCTCCAGGTATCTTCATTACAACCAACCAGTGTTTTTCCACCCACGGTCACTTTGTACATACTGCAGGGCTGCACGGACTGTGGGTAGCATACGAGGAGAAAAAATAGTGAAAAAGAGAATAGGGCAGGTCTTAGATTCATGCGATTCTAACGAGAAATATGGATGCAAATTGCACCCTTTGCCGCTGCTTGCCACAACAGGATTGTAAAACACCATTCCCGTCTTTGCCTCCGGCCTTTACCGTCTGCTGCCGGCCGGGCGATAAGTCATCCAGTCCACCTCCAATTCATACGGTTGCTTCGGTCTTTCCAGGGAGTTGGGATTACCTTCCACCGACCAATTATTGGTATGCCAGAAATTCATTCGGTAATAAGATTTCGTCTGAGGAATGCCAATTTCCGATCCCTGATAATGCCATAATACCACCGTATCTGCAGTCTCAGGATGCAACATCCACCAGCGTATCTGGTCGGGATGCCAGTCGAAACCATAGGTGTGAAACTGTGCGGAAGCGTCAAAACCCGGGATCGCCGGGATAGCTTCCGGTTGATTTTGGGCACCGGTTAATACTTTCCTTATCCCTGTTCCCTGCTCCCGGTAGGAGGTGTTGATGATGGTACCCGTTGCCAGATTAAGGGTCCGCCCGATTCTCTTCAGGTTTCCCCTGGGGCCGGTCCAGGTACCGACATAAATGATCCGGGGATCCGCTAACAACCATTCAAAATCGATCTCACTCAAGCCCGGTACCGTATCCATATGATAGGTAAAATAACCTACCACCGCCCCCACATCCGGTTGGACTTTCCGTGCATCCGGCACTTTAATCCGGGTTGCATAGGTGCCAAAATGGGTGAAATTATTGGAAATTATTTCCGGCCCCTTACCGGCTCCGGCTTCCTGCTCGGGGTTGATTTTAAATGATAATATATCGGTACCGGCTTCAGAAGGAGAACCTTCACCCACTCTCCAGGAAAAATCAGCTTGTTTCCCGGTCGATCCATAGTGGAAAAACTTACTGCCAGACTCATTAAAATCCTCATAAAAGGCTTTGTGAAACCTTGTCCGGGAACAGGCAAAAGCCACCAGGACTAAGAGCAAACTAAATATCAAATACTTCATTTTATTATTAATTCCTTGTTAACTAAATTCCACTTCATCGCGGTAGCAGCACAATCGCAATAGTGGATTCTTCATATTTTGTATCAAATCAGCATGTTCAGCTGACAGAATCAGTGAAAGTAAATGCTTCTGTATAATTACTGGCAGAGGGAGAACAAGTGAGTAAGCACAAAGGTAACCAACGGTCATCCGGCATTACCCTGGGTTGCTTTACTCACGATCTTGGCGAGTGATCCTTTTTTTATTTACTGGTCAATATACCATTTTTAGATGATTGTCTGGAGGAACTGCTACCTGTGAGGAATATTTATAGGAGAAGATACATTCATTCGCAAATAATAACTATTTCCGACCCGGAGAGGCTGTTCGGTCATAACCGGTCTCATGGAATGTCGCTGTACTGACCACAGATCTCAACACTCACAAGAGGGAGACCAGAATTAGCCATGATTTTAGGTTGATCACTTACAA
>JAGQWZ010000362.1 GCA_020436835.1 Saprospiraceae bacterium
ACCTCAATCCAGCAATTTCTACAAGATTTGTTTCCAGACATTAGCGGGCAGCTTCCCTTTAGGGCCAGCGCAGCGGTGTGCATTTCGATGTAAAAAGAATACGGGATGTTTCCCTTTAGGGCCAAGGCAGCGGGTAGGGATCATATTTTCCTTCCTCACCCTTGATCCCTAAAGGGGCTAGCCCGCAAAAAGAGAAACAAATGAAATACATGAAATGTAAGAAGAATGCGGGCGGCTACCCTTTAGGGCCAGGGTAGTGTGCATGGACATTAAATTCATCTTTGATTTTACCTCAATCCAGCAATTTCTACAAGATTTGTTTCCAGACATTAGCGGGCAGCTACCCTTCAGGGTCATGGCAGCGGGTAGGCATTTCCACTTAACAAATAAAGCGGGCGGCTACCCTTCAGGGCTAGGGTAGAGGGTGTGCATTTTAATCTAAAATAAAGCGGGCGGATACCCTTTAGGGTTCGGGTAGCGGGCAGGGATATTGATCTATTTTTTTCTGTCAGGTAATAAACGGATCCTTGACTTATAGCGGGCTGGAACCCTTCCGGGCCAGGGCAGCGGGTGTCCTCTTTCCTGTAAAAATAGAGCGGGTGGATACCCTTTAGGGCCAGGGCAGTGGGTGTGCAATTTAATCTAAAATAAAGCGGCAGCTTCCCTTTAGGGTCAGGGTAGCGTGCAGGGATCATCAATTTTTTCTCTCCTATATTCGGAACGAGAGCTGCCGTCCCTGCATTTGCCGGTTCTCATACGCAGCACTGATCATCGTAATTATTAGTAATTTGGAAAGTCTCCGAAAAACAGTAACACAGATTGGACAACATCAATGGAATATTAGCATGGCACCTTGACAAGATGCTGGTGTTAGTCATTTACCTACTGGGAGGGTATTCGGTGCTTTTTGCCCAGACAAATGGCGTAAACCGCGATAAGTACCAGATCCATATAAAGAAGACAGATGCCGAAATAAAGCTCGATGGTATATTCGATGAGGAACCCTGGATGACCGCAGAAGTGGCGAAAAATTTTCACCGGGTTACACCCACTGATACTGGCTATGCTATTGCGCAAACTGAGGTTATGGTTACCTATGATCAGCATAACTTATATGTTGCTGCTATCTGTTATGATCCTACTCCCGGTAAAAGGCCTATTCAGTCCCTAAGAAGGGATTGGACCTTTGGCACCAATGATAATTTTATGTTTTTTATTGACACATATAATGATCTGACAAATGGTTTTGCATTTGGCGTGTCTGAAGCAGGAGTGCAAAGAGATGGGATAGAATCAGACGGGGATGAAGTAGCGTATACCTGGGATACCAAGTGGAAGTCCACGGTAAAAAGTTACGATGACCGCTGGACGACCGAGATAAGTATCCCCTTCCGTAGTCTTCGGTATTTTGACGGATCGGAGATATGGGGTATAAATTTTGGCCGGCTTGATCTTAAGACAAATGAAAAATCTGCCTGGGCACCCATGAGCCGGCAGTTTAAGCACAACAACCTTGCCTTTGCCGGAACCCTCATTTGGGAGGAACCTCTCCAAAAAACAGGGTTAGCCTTTTCCCTGATACCCTACGTTTCAGGAATGACTTCGGTTAATAATCAGACAGACGGAGGGAGGAAGTGGGATGGAAACGTCGGATTTGATGCCAAAATGATCTTGTCCACTTCATTGAATCTCGATATAACGGTCAATCCGGATTTTTCCCAGGTCGAAGTCGACGAGCAGGTAACCAATCTGGATCGCTTCGAACTTTTCTTCCCGGAAAGAAGACAATTCTTTCTTGAAAATACCGATCTGTTTGCCAGCCTTGGAACTTCCGGTATTCAACCTTTTTTCTCAAGAAGAATCGGGCTCAACACTCCAGTAATAGGAGGGGGGAGATTGAGTGGAAAGCTGGGCGAACATTGGAGAATTGGAGTTATGGATATGCAGACTGCATCAGAAGATTTAACGCCGGCATCCAATTTTGCCGCTGCCGTTATGCAAAGACGTGTCTTTAGCCGGTCAAACGTTGCTGCTTTTCTCGTGAATAAATTGGTCACAGAGGGTCATCTAGACCCAATGTATTCGGGAAATAGATCCAACACCGTGGCTGGATTCGAATATAATCTGGCCAGCCCGGATGACCGGTGGACCGGCAAGATTTTTTACCATCAGGCTTTTTATCCGGGTGCTTCCGGCACCTCGGCGGCCACCTTTGGTAATATTACCTATTCCACAAAATACTTTAAGGCTGCATTGGATCAATCGTGGGTAGGAGCCGATTATATCGCTGAGGTGGGTTATATCAGGCGAAGCGGCTATTTGGAGACGTCACCATCTTTGACCTATACTTTTTATCCTGCCCACAGCAAAATCCTCTTGCATGGTCCCAGTACCGAATTTTCTATCATTTTTAATCCCGACTTAGAAATGACAGACCGGCAAACTCAGTTTGAGTATACGATTGGCTGGAGAAACAGAAACGAACTCAGTTTCATATTGAATGAACAGTTCGTTAAGCTCAATCGATCTTTTGATCCGACGAATACCGGGGGTGTCCAACTCGATACCGGCAGCGATCATCACTGGCAAAATGCCGGGATTAGTTTTGCATCAGATACACGGCGTTTATTTTACTACGCTTTCATGGGCGGCTATGGCGGATATTTTAATGGCACCCGTTTGACCATGGGAACGGAGTTTAACTACCGGGTACAGCCTTACGGCAGCGTTTCAGTCGTTGTCAATTATAATGATATTTCCCTTCCGGATCCTTACGATAGCGCCAGGCTTTTCTTGATCGGACCCAGACTTGACCTCACTTTAACCGATAAATTCTTCATCACGACTTTCGCTCAATATAACAACCAGATTGACAATTTTAATTTGAACGTGAGAGTGCAATGGCGTTTTGCTCCGGTTTCCGATCTGTTCATTATTTATACCGGTAATTCCTATGCCAGTGATTTTAGTAATAAAGACAGAGGACTGGCAGTCAAGTTATCTTATTGGTTTAATTGATTCACCCTTTATGACAGTAAATTCAGGTAAGGGATTTATATGAAGGAATATCTATTCTTCGGTGCTCTATTGGCGACATAAAGCTATCCTATTATCCGGTCACACCAAGAATCCAAATTCAGAAATTGATCCCACGGTCAGAATTAGGATTCGTGGGATGGAAAGATTTTAAGATTTATTTCAAGAGGATATCTATGCTTCGATGCGATATTGGTTATACAAAGTTATCCTATAATCCTGTCATCCTAAAAATCCTAATTCAGACAATAATTCCTGTTATAGTGTCCTGTAGTAATGGAATGTTTGTCAACAACAATTAATGAATATGTTGGCTTTCTAATGGGCAGGATGATCATTTTTCCGATTCAGCTTTTCCCTGATGTAGGTGATAGCAGCCATTTGGTCTTGGATCATCGTGGTCAAATTATCAATTTGCCTTTGCTGTTCCTGCATGCCCTTGATAAGAATGGGAATTAATTCCGTATAGGAGATTGAAAGTATTTTTTCTTCTTCCAATATATTTTCTTCAATTAATTCAGGCAAGATTTCCCTGACCTCCTGGGCAATTAAACCATAGGATCTTTGATTTTCCTCCTGGTCAACCATTTTGTAAGAGACCGGACGCAAAGACAGGATATCATTCAAAATACTATTTGAAATGGTGGAAATTCCATTTTTAAATCTTTGATCGGAAATGGAGGTGTAATTACCGGTTGAATTATTGAAACTTCCTTTGAAAACGTTATTATAAAAAAGTAGGAGATAACCATCGCTACTGTTAATTTCAAAACGCCAGTCATGACTATTTGTTAGACTTTGCAAGTTAAGATGTCCTTTCAATTCAACAGCCAGAGAATCGGAGCGAAAGTATCCTCCGGCACCCGATCCCGATGTTCCAACTACGCCAAAATTATTACTACTGTGCCCCCAAACTCCCCGGTAAGTGTCGGATTCACCATATACACCGGCTCCCTGATTGCTTTCTCCGGAGACACCGGTACCGTTGGTTGAAATTCCCCTAACTCCGTAACTTGCACCAGAACCGCTATTATCCATTCCTTCCACCGCTCTTCCAATGAAGCTGTTACTGGCTTTGATCCCTACTTCTATGCCACTAAATTGTCCGGCAATATTGGCGTTTGTTACTTTAATACCGGGAGTCACTCCGTCCACCTCAATTTGAGCCTGGCAATTCAATATTGATATTACAAATAGAAAATAGGAAATATAAAATACTGATTTTAACCTGGTTATTTTTTTCATGATAAATGGTTTATAACCTAAAAATAGGCAGATACACCGAAAAGAGTTTAGTGAATTGAAACTTCCGAAAGTTATAACGCTATTTTGAGTTTAGGAATAGGACATTCAAGAGATCTCAATAATGTTTTCTTGTTCCATTGACGTTCTTCAATTTGAATCCAGGATGTTCTTCTTCTATCCAATTGGGCTTTGTGGGACCATGAAATATCTGGAATCCAGCTAATTGTTAACTCTCTATGAAATTTAATTTGTTGGAGTAGTTACCTCAACTAATACATTATTACTTGACCGGTCGCCATTAACCTTTTATCTTAAGGATTAAATTGATAATTGCAATTTATGCAGATAAGATTCACTTTAATCCTCACCACCGTTTTGGTTATTTTATTTCTGGGATGTAATAAGGAAAATATGCCCATGATTTCTACCCGGACGCACCCAATCCACCTAGATGTCATAAACGGGCAGGCGAAGTTTGTCGATCGAAGGACAGGAGAGGTTTTCACCCCAAGAGGCACAAATTATTTCAATATTGTCGATTCGCCTTTTGGACTTCAGGATCGATTTTTTCATGCATCACATTTTGATAGGCAGGTCATCCGGACCAATATTCAGAAATTAAAGTCCTATGGTTACAATACGATCCGGGTTTTTCTGGATACATGCAATGATGGCGCTGGTTGTATCGGGAATCTTAATGGGCAGGGTCTAAATATTGAATACATGCGTAATGTTGCGGCCCTGATGCAAATAGCCAGGGAGGAGGATTTTTTTTTGATCCTGACATCCAATGACATACCGGATCAGGGCGGCTATTCAGAATTATCAAATCAAGGAGCAAGCGCCCTCATTGACGGCTATAGAAATAGCCACTACCTGACCACGCCTGGTGTAGAGTCGGCCGAGATCTATTGGAGGGATATCATGAAAACACTGATTGATCTGGATGCAGAATTCAGTCATGTCCTGGCCTGGTCAATCCTTAACGAACAATGGTTTTTCAATAATGCCCCACCTTTTTCGCTCAATTCAGGAACCGTTACGACGGCTAATGGCAACACCTATTCACTGTCTTCACAAAGTGAGAAAATCCGGATGGCGGAAGAAAGTACGGATTATTACATTTCAAAGGTGGCAGAGGTCATCAAGCAGTATGATCCGGATGGTCTCGTCACCATGGGCATCTTTTCTCCCAATACCCCAAACCTCTGGCGATCCAACGACTTCAAATTGTCCCTGGCATCGGTTACAGAAAATCCTGATCTCGATTTCCTGGATCTGCATATCTATCCGGGTACCTCGACCATGGATAAGTTGATGGAAAACTTTCAGCTGGCAAATCCGGCTTCGAAGCCAATCATTATGGGCGAGGTAGGGGCATTTGTAAACGATTATAATACGGTAGATCAGGCACAGGACGCCTTGCAGCATTGGATCGCCATGTCTTGTGCATACGATTTCGACGGCTGGCTGACCTGGGGATTTTTTCGCGCTCCCCTGGCTATTGGAGATGCCACTTGGTCCCTGTTGGACGAAAACGAAAGATTACTCGAAGAGCTCTCACCCCTTAAATACCCCGATCCGTGCAATATGACCTGGTTGGGAGATGAAAACCTTGCTCTCAACAAAAGTGTCAGGGTATCCTCCGAACTTAATGAAGAAAAAGGTGCTTATGCCGTCGATGGTGACCTGACTACACAATGGGGCTCGGGCGATCTGCCACCCCAGTGGATTGAAATCGACCTGGGAACTGTAACGACTATTTCCAGAATTTCAATGGTAGTCGCACAATTTCCGGAAGGGAATACCCTGCATATAATTTCCACAAAAGGGCAGCAAGGTACTTTTACTGAATTGACTCAATTTTCCCAGTCTACGGATGAGGGAGATCGGCTGGAATGGAACGGTTCCCAAAGCAATGTGCGTTACCTGCGCATTGAAACGACTGCAAGTCCCTCCTGGGTATCCTGGAAGGAGATCGAAGTTTATTGAAAGTGGGTGTCCAGTATTCCGATATGAACTCTGGGGAAATGATAAATGCGACCTGCATGATTTGACAGGCTGATTTTGACGATAACTTCCAGTCCATATTGGGACAAACGAAAGGGCAAGGGCAGGCAATTCTCACACGATGATTCTTTCCGCAGAACTTGCAATTAGAAATTTGAGGAATTCTGGATATTTATCACTATTGCGACCCAAAGGTGCTTAATTAATCATTGTTTCCCTGAATATAATCACGAGCTTCGCTGGGAGAAATACCATACTGGGATTTAAATACTCTGGAGAAATAAGCCGCATTACTGAATCCTACGGCAAAAGCTACTTCAGAAACGTTAAGATTGGGGTCTTGAAACATCTCTTTGGCAATTTGTAATCGAAGAGAACGAATATAATGGGACGTTGACAAGCCGGTCATTTGTTTGAGTTTTCGGTGCAACTGGGCTCTGCTGATATTTAGGAGTTCACATAATTCTGCAATGCCAAAGTTCTCATCGCTCAAATGGGTTTCGAGGGTATGATTCACCAGCCGTATAAATCCATCACTGACATCCGCAGGATTCCTGACCTTAAAGGGTGAAAGTGCGGCTTTCTTGTAGGCCTCCAGTAACTGATACATTTCCCTAATCTCTTGTTGTCGTTCGAGCCAATATTGAATCAGGTATACAATGGCCGAAAGTATTGCAAAAGAGAGCAGGGTTAATGCCCACCATGTTTGCCACCAGGGGCGCTGAATGTTGATACTATATGAGGTGATCCCAGTCCAATTTCCAGAACCGGCCCTGGCTTTGATTTGAACCGTATAGGCTCCAGGGCTTAGATTGGTCAAGGAAATAAATGGATCTTTTGCCGGTGGGCTCCAATTAGGATCATTGCCCTGAACCAGGTGCGAATAGAATACATTGTGCGAGGCCTTCCAGTTGGGAAGTGAGAAGTATAATTTTATGGTATTAAGATCATGGGGAAGTTCAAGTCGATTTGGACAATCGCTAAATTGTTCCAGCGAATCGAAGGACTGGAGAAGTTCATTTGCAAAAGGAAGAGTTTCCCGGTAATCCTCATCATTCAATCTGCTGAAGTTTACCGGGTGTTCCATAATATCTATATGAGAAATAATCGGTTTTCTGGAAACAGCGGATTGAGATTGCAGATGCCCAAATGCAGGTAATAAAAAGATTAGTAGAAGGGCTATTTTTTGAACTCCTTTACTAATAGCGAATTTTCGGCGAGGTTGATTTCTCATTTGTTAATGATTACTTCCGCACCACTCCAATTCTCTTCAACGCCATTCACCACATATTGAATGGAACGCTCCAGATAATATTGAGCAGCCATGTCATCAGGGGCTTGATGGGCAATTTCTTTCAGTATATCAGCAGCTTTCCCAAAATCCCGGTCGAAATAACAGCGAATTGCTTTTTCGAAGCCGGGGGATGTTTTGCGTTTTTGTTCTTGCAGTAATTCCGGCTCGCCATCAAATATTTCATAAATTTTGATGATCTGATCTTTGCCCTTAACTTTGACTTTGCCTAGAAAGCGGAACTCACCCAGGTAATCGGATTCACCTGCTGCCTGATCAATATCTTTGATTTCCTTTAGTGTCGTTTCACTCAAAATAATCTGGGATCCGAAAACTCTGGTTAATCCCTCCAATCTGGAAGCCGTATTTACTGCATCGGAAATCACACTGGTATCAAATCTCGATGCATCTCCGATCACTCCGAGCATCAAATGACCGGTGTTCAAACCGATACCAATCCTGACTGGCTCTCGATCTTTCAACCGCCGGTTTCTATTGTACTTCTCCAGTGCTCTTTGCATTGCTACTGATGCAGAAATTGCATGTTGCGAATTTTCCTTAAATAGTGCCATGATACCATCACCATAGTACTGACAAATAAATCCTCCGTGTTCCCGGATGATGGGGCCCATTCTGCCTACATAGGCATTAATAAACTTAAAATTCTCTCGGGGAGTCATGCTTTCTGACAGTTCGGTATAACCCCTGATATCGGCGAAAAGCACAGTCATGGTAGCATCCGTTTGATCCCCCAACTGGAGCTCTTTGATGCTTTCTTTATTGAGAATTTTGATAAAATCTCTGGGTACAAACTTGGTCGTAGCCAGATTTAAATCCTTAAGTTCTCTGTTGAGGTATTTTTCCCGCTCCAGTTGCTCCTGCTTTAATCGGACTTTTCGTCTTAAGTAAAGTATATATCCACCGATGGATCCGACCAATACGAGACTGTAAAAAAAATAAGCCCAAATCGTTAACCACCAGGGAGGGCGGATCGAAAAGGTATAGGATGAAGGAGTACTCCATTGATTGCTCTCGCCAATTGCTTTGACCTTAAAACTATATCTGCCGGCTGGAAGTTGGCGATAGGTTACTTTTGCCTCATCTGTAGCATTCCATTCCTTATCAAAACCTTCGAGCATGAACTTGTATTGTACCCTATGACTTGCCTTCCAATCATTCGCACTGAAATGAAAGGTCAGTGAATTTTCATTGTATGCCAGATCGGGATGCTCTGGTAAATTGAAAAAAGGCTTAATGGAGTCAAATGAACCGGCAAGTTCATGTGAGGATGTATCATTGTTAATATTACCATAATGAATCGATTGACCATTGATTTCCAGGTCTATGATCCCTATTCCCTGAGGAGATTTAACCGGAAATTCAAAATCATTCAGGTCAAGATAGGTCACTCCATCATTGATACAAATCCATAATCGGTTTTGAGAGTCTATGTGTAGCGCATAATTATTGATAGCATTTGTCTTAAGTCCATCGTCTCTTTTGAAGTTGTACCATTGAGCATTTCCCTTCAACATTTCAGGTAAACCTCCCGGCAGACAAAACAGACCATCAGAATTACTTGTCAACCAAATTCGTCCCTGATGATCAAAGGTTATATTTTGTATCAGCACATCCGGCCAATGAACACCGCGAGTCATACTCGGGAAATTTTCTTCTATTAATGTGCCTTCAGCTCTTACCTGAATAAATTTCCAGGGATTACCAACCCAAAGGTTTTTATCCGCATCCTCCAAATAAAAATCTACCCATTGCGTTGGATTGGGGGCTCCATCAGGGGTGGTTATACGGGCCACAAAATCCAGTCTGTCTTGTTTTTCATTATACCGGGTTACATATTCTCTTCCACCTAACCATAGTATGCCCTCCTGATCCTGAAAAATTTGACCACCCCCAATTCCATCACCATTTGGATTACCAACGAAGTGGGTGACTGACGAGTTCTCAGGGTTGATCCTGGTGACACCCAGATGTCCCTGGGCCAACCAAAGCGTATTCTTTTTATCCTGGGTCAGGTCCCAGACAAAACCACGGATTAATCCCTGATCCTCCCCGTATTCCGCAAAGTATTCGCCATCAAATCCGATGATACCGTTGTCACGGGTGGCAATCCATAGATATCCATCCGGTTCCGGTACTAATTTCATGATAAAGTTGGGTGGTAAACCGTGGGAAGTATTGATATGGTCGAAAAACTGGCCATTGTACCGGATGAGGCCATTTTCTTCACTAATGTGGGCACTGGCCATCCAATTGTTTCCATAGATGTCTTCGGTGATGCTATTCACCCAGGTGGTAGACAAAACTCCTTGCTCCTTGGTAAAATGACGAAAGGTGTTTGGGAAAATTTGATTAATTGCGCCGCCATTACCGCCGGTCCACAAAACATTGTCATCGGACAAATACAAACCAATGTAATTATTCGATGATAGCCCCTGATCCTTCGAGATGTGGGTAATGGTTTCCCCATCATATCGATTGATGCCTCCCTGATATAGGGCAAACCACAAATTTCCTCCACTATCTTCTGTCATCTTCCCAAAACGGTTATCGGAAAAACCGCTGGTTCGATCATAATTGATTAAGGTGCCGGAAAGGAAATTACTTTCATCCGGATCAGGTACGAACCGGGAAATTCCTTTTCCCGTAAGGGAGGCCTGACCACCACTACCAAACCAGAATTCACCGGTCGAGGTTTGGAAAATCACACCAATATTATTATCCATCAGACCATTGCTCTCGGTAATATGCACCACCTGCTCACCATCAAAGCGCAGGACGCCATTTCCTGCAGTACCGAACCAAAAGTACCCTTCCCGGTCTTCGATCATCGTTGTAAAATAGTCTCCTGATAAAATCGTTTCATTATTTTCAGGGGCATTGACGAAGGCAGGCGATTTATCATAAATCAAGAAATTTTCACCATCATAGCAATAAAGATCTTTATAATCAAACCAGATATTTCCTTGACGATCCTCTAAAATTGCACCGGCCGTATTTTCGAAAAGAAGTAATTCAGGATTTCGGTTGTAGTGATATACGTCATGCCCGTCAAAATAACATACCCCTCCTGCTCCGGCAAACCAGATCCTACCCTGACGATCTTCAATTATATTGACGACTCCACCTGTGACGGGGAATCCATTTTCACTTGAAAAGTGATGGACATTTTCTCCATCCAAACGCGTTATTGCACCAGAATGGTGACCCATCCAAATATGTCCCCGGCTGTCTTCCAGAAATGAAAGGATGCTACCCGCTTCAAACCCCTCATTTTCAGTCAATGTTTTAATAGTGTACCAACCCTCTTTGGCTATCCGGAACTCTGCCAGCCTGACCGGTTCAGGATAGGTAACTGGTATTTTGGTAAACTCCGCTTTCTGTAACCTGGGTCCCGGTACTCCGTTAGTTCCTATATTGACCACCTTCAGGTTTTTAGGTAGTTTATGGGTATCCACCGGAGTTGCCCGAACTACATTTGGATGGGCCTTAAAACGGATTGGCTCTCCCTTCATTTTGGTCACAACAGGTGGCTGGATGCTATCCGGATGGACCGGTTGGCCTTGAATAGGCGCTGGCAATTGAGCGAAGGATAAATTAGGTTTGGCGATCAGACAGCAGACAAAGAGAATTAAGAGGTTACGAATCATGACATCGATTTAGAATAAACGAGTTGACTGAATATCGTTGATTTATCACAGAATAAGAAGGTCTTGAGACAATGTATCGCCTAATGCAACAATAATGCAGTTAATACCCTTCGTTTTGTACTAGTGCAGGGTTGACATCAATCTCCCGCTGTGGTATAGGTAAAACAAGACTTGGGTCATCGTAGGATAGTATTCCGACCTGGTTTCGGTTTCTTTTCAGATCCCGAAACTGGTGACCTTCAAAAACCAGTTCGCAATAACGCTCTTTCAATATCGCCTTTAAATCCAGATCGTCGATGGACAATTGCGGCAATCCTGCCCTTTCCCGTATGGTATTGATATCCTGAAGACTACCGGCAATATCACCCAGATGATACCTGGCTTCGGCCCGGTTAAGCACCATTTCCGCTAATCTAGTGATCGTGATGTTGCCATCGTAGGATGGTCTGGTCCGCCATTTGCCGGTGCGGCGTGAACCCGTTTTTTGATCAAAATAAAATAGTTCAGACCGAAGATCGCCGGGTTCGTATTTCAGCATATGGGCATCTGAAATAGCGATGAATGCTTCACCACCCTCTAACTCACCTGTATAAAATTCACTCATTACATTTGCTCCATCCGTTAATGTAATTTGAAAGGCAAATAGATCCTCTGATGTATTGGCAGTCTGATTGAAAACCTGATTGTGATCAGCCAAAAACGCAAAATTCGTGGCTGAAAGTACTCTGCCAGCCTCCTGTTCAACCAGATCGTATTTCTCCTGCACCAGATACATTCGACTGAGCATAGCGCTGGCAGAGAATGTTGTCGGCAAAAACCCATTCTGTTCCGGCAATAAATCTTTGGCAAGCAGGAATTCCTGAATAAGGTAATCGTAAACTTCTTTGATGGTACTGCGAGACAAAGTTCCATTGTCCAGGGGGTCTTCTGCATGCAATGCGATGGGTACGCCCGGGGCAGAATCAAATCTGCCTTTCGCCCATGGCTCGGCATAGAGCTCAATTAGATAGGAATAGACTAAGCCTCGCATGAAATTGATTTCGCCCTGGAGTATATCTTTATCAGCAAACTCAATTTGGCCAAGGGCCATTTCAATAGCGTTGGCCTGGCTGATTACTGCATAGAAGGTGATCCACAAGCCTTGAGCCACATTATTGGTGGTTGAAATCTGCTTGTCCAGGACGGGATTGAAACCAGGAAGGTTAAATCCTGTCCAAAGCAAATCATCTGTGTTAATTAATAAATCAGCAATTAAAATGGGATGTCCATAGTTACCATTTTCAGCAAAGAGTTGATACATCCCCAGTATCGCGGTCCTAATACCATTTTCATCGTTCAGGGCCTCGGAGGCAGATATGGATTGCTGCGGCTCAATGTCCAGATACTTGTCACATGCGGACAACAAAACAATAAGGCCTATTGCTGCTATTAGTTTCATCTGCTAAAAAGTGGCTTGTATGCCAATCAAAAATGTTTTGGCCTGTGGTGGAGTAAATATGCTGATTCCTCTCATGATCGACCCGTTATTTTGATAGGCTTTTACATCGGTATTGACTTCAGGGTCTCCATATGCGTAATTCGTCCAGGTGATCAGATTCTGACCGGTAAAATAGAGCTGAAGTTGGTGCATGCCCAGGCTTGCTGCCCAGTTAGTGATATCCCATGAAAACCTGAGCGTTTTCAGACGCAGATAGCTCGCGTCACTGATAAATCTGGAAGAACCGCGGGCACCCTGGAGGAAACGCACCTGGGGAATGTTTGTTTCATCCCCCGGATTTCTCCAGCGATTTAGCATCACCATGTCCTGGTTGTCAAACCAACCGAAACCATCCATTAGCCATCGGTTGGCAGCATTGTAAATTTCATTTCCGTGAACACCCTGCAAGAGAACAGTCAGTACAAAATTTTTGTATTGAAACCGGTTAGTTATACCGTAAATGAAATCAGGGTGAGGATTGCCAACGGCTACTCTATTGGCTTCATTGATATTATTTGTGGTTGGTCGATTTTCAAAATCATCTTCCGTGTCATTATTTAGGTAATAAAGTGCATCCCCATTGGATGGATCTACCCCTGCAAATTCAGCGGCGAATATCGTACCCAGCGGTTCCCCTTCAATCGCCCTGTTCACTGCACCACCAAAATCAAACGATTCGATGATTTGGCCGTTCAGGTCGTTGATCTCGTTTTTATTCAATGCCCAATTAAGGTTGGTTTGCCATTTGAATTTACCAACGAGATTATGTGAATTAAGTGAGATCTCAATTCCATTGTTCGAAAGTCTACCAACGTTTTGTAATTGGGTAGAAAATCCGGTAGTCGCCGGTATATTCACCTGTAAAAGGAGGTCTCTGGTTTGTTTACTGTACACGTTAATTTCGCCGGAAAAACGATCATTCGCTAAACCAAAATCTACTCCAAAATTAATCTGCTCTGTAGTTTCCCAACGTAGATCGGGGTTGGCGATCTGGGACTGAACAATCGTCGGTAAACCCCCGTACCGGCCACCATCATATAAACCCAGACTGGGGAAGTGGTCGATGGGTGTGTTTCCGGTTAAACCCCAACTGGCTCGTATTTTTAGATAATTGATAAAATTAGAATGCTGTAGAAAATTTTCTTCGCTAAGCACCCAGGCCAAAGAAGCGGCAGGGAAGAGACCATATCTGCTGCCAATGCCAAATCGCGAGTCACCATCGATTCGGGCACTAACAGACAACAGGTACTTTTGATCCCAATTGTACAGCGCACGAGAAAAATAAGACAGTTGGCTATAACCTGTTTTTCTTTCTCCACCTACAAAGATTTCACCCGCATTATCAAGATTTTTAAAATCATCATTGGGAAAATTTCTTCCTGCAACTGCGAGAAAACCCTGGGTTGATTCCTGATAACTCATGCCTCCGGTAACATCGAGATTTTGCCGGTTACCGGATAACCGATAATTTAAATAGGAGTTCAGGGTTAGACTTAATACATCAGAATTTTCTGAGAATTTTTGACCACCAGGTGGAATTATCTGGGAATTCGCATACACTTCCCGGTCCTGGGAAAACAGGTCAACTCCGAAATCGGAATGCAGGGTCAGATTGCGAACAGGATGCCAGTTCATGTAAGCGTTGCTAAGCGTGTGCAGTTCTTTTGAAGTCCAATCTGCATTATCCAGATAGAATCTTGCATGGGGGTAGATTGTATTGGCAAACAGCTCCTTTGGCGATTCCGGATCATATAATGGTTGAACTGGGCTTTGCGAACTAAGGCTTCCCGGAGAAAAGACTGACCAGTCCACCGCCAGTTCACCCAGGTCTGTCCTTGCCAGACTCATTTTCATACCGAAGTCCAACTTGTCATTAGTGGAATGACTGACATTTACCCGGCCGATCAACCGTTTGAAGTCATTTAGAATCATAATACCATTTTGGTCGGTATAACCTCCGGAAATAAAGAATTTTGTTCTGGTATCTCCGCCGGAAATGCCAACGTTTATATTTTTTTGGCCGGCGTCAGGATCGTACATAAGATCTTCCCATTTGGTATCATAACCGTCTCTCCATCCGGGCAATTGCTGATCCTTCCATTGTTCAGCACTCATCCCGAATACCAGGCCATCTGCATTGGCGACGTTATGAAAGGCTTCATCCCATAGTTCTAAGTATTGTTTTGCGTTCAGGAAGTTTCTCTTGAAAGTGGGTGTACTCCAGCCATAGCTGGTATTAACCTCTATTTTTGCTTGTTGAGCCGCTCCGCTTTTTGTGGTAATGATAATCACACCATTTGAAGCCCGTGAACCATAGATGGCCGCAGCAGAAGCATCTTTCAGGATATCGATGGATTCAATATCCGACATCGCCAGACCTGTTAATGGATTGAGTTTGGGGTTTGAAAAAGCTACTGATTCCTGCGTATTCAGGATGGTACCGTCCACGATATACAACGGCTGCTGACTGGCATTGATGGAGGCAACACCGCGGATGTTTACGTCCATATTATATCCTAATTTACCCCCTTCCGTATTCACCATCACCCCGGAGACGGTGCCCTGCAAAACAGATTCAACGCTGACAGCTGTTTGATTTACAATATCCCTTTCTTTCAAAGTGGCAATACTGCCCGAGACTTCCGATCTGCGTTGGGTTCCATAACCAGTCACGACTACTTCATCCAGAAAGGAAGCGGATGTTTGCAGGTAGACCGGCCCACTTAGGCATGAGTCAATACTTTGTATTGTCGTTTGATATCCTAAGTAGGAAAACACTACCCTGGAATTGGCATGAGTAACCTCTAGGCTATATGTGCCGTCGTAGGCTGTTGTGGTTCCGGTGTTTTGATCATTTTGCAGGTATACATTCACCCCTACCAGAGGGCTTTCATCCCCGGCGTCAACGACCAGACCATTCAATATTGTTTGGGCTTTAACCGATCCGCACCACAGAAATGGAATTAGAGCAATAAAAGGAGGTAGAATTTTGACTCTCATACGAATCTCAGAAGGATAGAGGTTACTGTTAATATACAAACTTGTCTTGATTAGACCAATATGCCCATTATTACCGCAGCAGACAACATTAGGACAAACATTGCAACAATGGTGAGCGAATTGATACAATAAGGAAATGTATTAGGTGCGTTGATGAAGACTTATGTCTTTTGAAGGATATATATCACAAGTGTGCTATAAAGTCCCTTTCATCGGTACTTTTCATAGAGGAATTGAGGGAAATAATAAAGGAATTACGGAAGATGAATTTGATTGAAGCGGGTGGAAGAAGCTGACTCAGGTTAACTGTCTCCAAAAAATTCAGAAATCAAATCCAGTAAGAAAGGATGACGATTTCAATTTAAAAGAAGATCTTTTCTTTCGTCTGCCCTGGAAAAGTATGACTGACTCATCTCATTCAAAAAGAGGACGAATACCACCCAAATTATCAGATGAACCTGGGAATAGAAGAAGGGTGACAGAATAGGAACTCCTAAAAATGAAGAAAGTAACAGTAATAAGGTGCACTCAGGAGTAAGAAACTAATACCTCCCAATTTCTTCATGGTCATAGCACCAAACCCATCTTTCGTTGGGTTCCGCTGAAATGACAAGTGCATGTCCTGTTTCTTGATAATGCTTTGTCATATGGGTATGGGGCGAAGAGTCACAACAAAGGGTAGCTCCGCAAGTCTGGCACGTTCTAAGATGTACCCAAGAATCACCGGTTTTAACACATTGATCGCACTCGTACTTTTGTAGAAGCCTAGCAGGTTGGAAGTTTCTGGTATGTTCGCAGCTCATATTCTTAATTTTCAGCTAAATATTCATGGACAAATTTTATAGCCATGGAGCCTTCACCAACAGCTGATGCTACCCGGTTCATGGCCCCGGCTCGTACATCACCCGCAGCAAAAATGCCGGGTATGCATGTTTCGAGTAGAAATGGTTCGCGATTCAGTTTCCATATTTTTTTAAAGTTCTTGTATCTGGTGAGTGAATTCCCCGTCTCCAAAAATCCCTTGTTGTCTTTTAGCATCTCCAATTGCAACCAATCAGTGATTGGTTTGGCTCCAATGAAAATGAATAGTGCCGCAGCATTCACCTTCTTAATGGTTTTCGAGGCGAGATTTTTCAACTCAATTTCTTTAAGTCGTTGATCTCCATAAACGGCGGTAACTTCGCTCCCTCCAAGCACTTCAACATTCGGTGTCACAGCAAGTTGGTGGATCAGGTACGAGGACATGCTGGAAGCCAGGTCTGGTTTTCGGATCACTATGAAAACGCGTTTCGCAAATTTTGAGAGGTACATAGCTGCTTGTCCGGCACTGTTTCCTCCTCCCACAATGTAAATGTCTTCGTTAATGCAGGCATGAGCTTCCGTAGTGGCTGCACCGTAATAGACACCAGCACCGGTGAATTCTTCGATACCGTTGGCGGGATGTCTTCGATAGTCTACTCCGGTGGTGATGATGATGCTT
This sequence comes from Saprospiraceae bacterium, assembly GCA_020436835.1. GTDB lineage: Bacteria > Bacteroidota > Bacteroidia > Chitinophagales > Saprospiraceae > JABDMH01. Next base: position 17,208 of record JAGQWZ010000362.1, read on the forward strand.
TTGGTGTTCACCGTAGAACCATCTGACAGCTCCAGGATCTTATAGCTATCCTGAATTTTGATCCCGGTTACGGCTTGAGGTGTTAGAAACTCGATACCAAATCTTGTGGCTTGGGTAATCGCTCGCCGGGACAAATCTGCTCCGCTCACGCCGTTCGGAAATCCCAGGTAATTCTCTATTCTGGAACTGGTTCCCGCTTGACCTCCTGGTGCACGCTTCTCTATGAGCAATGTATTCAGTCCCTCCGATCCGCCGTAAACCGCACTCGCAAGTCCAGCTGGTCCGGCCCCTACGATCACCACGTCATACATCTTATGTTTCGCGGTGACACTCATTCCCGTTTTGCTGCCAATCTCAGGTAGAGAGGGTCGCTTCAGGTGACTGCCATCTTCAAAGAATACAACCGGCAGATCCTGTTCCTCAAGCTTGTTGATTTCCAGGAGTTGTCTTGCCTCTTTAGATGACTCAATGTCCATCCACTGATACGGGATCAAATTGCCAGATAGAAAATCCTTGATCAAATGCGATTCTGGCGACCATTGGTAGCCAATAATCTTAATTCCGAGGAAAGCGGGCCGGTAGTTACTTTGCCACTCATCCAACTGGTCTCTGATGACAGGGAACAGCTTCTCCTCCGGTGGGTCCCATGGCTTCATGAGGTAATAATCCAACTGCACCTGGTTGATGGCCTTGATGGCAGCATCCGTATCAGAATAAGCGGTTAGGAGTACTCTTCGCGCGGATGGGAAGACTTCCTTTGCCCGTTCCAAAAATTCAACGCCTAACATCTCGGGCATTCGCTGGTCACAGACGAAAAGAGCGACTTCTTCTCCTTTATTTTTCAAATCAACCAAATAAGACAGTCCCTCAGAAGCTGATTCCGTCGCAAGTACACGATAATCCTTGCGGAATTGAGCTTTGATGTCTCTGACGACCGCCCTCAGCACTGCGGGGTCGTCATCTATGATAAAAACGATAGGTTTCTTCATTCGATAGTTTGATAGATCAATTTAGTGGAAAACAAACCGTAAATTCTGTATAACCGGGCTCAGTTCGAAAGCTCACGGAGCCATTGTGCTGTGTAGTGACGATTCGATGCACCACTTCCATTCCCATTCCGGTGCCTTTTCCAATTTCCTTGGTCGTGAAAAAGGGATCAAAAATCTTATCCTGTACTTCCTCAGGAATCCCGCTCCCTGTATCGCTTATCACTACATTGATAGATTGCGAATTTTGAGTTGTGGTGATGGTGAGTTCCTTTCTATCGGAATCTTCCATCGCATCGATGGCATTGTCGATGATGTTGGTCCAAACCTGATTCATCTCGCTGGGAAACACCGGCGGTTTTGTAAGATGAGGATCAAAATTCAGATGGACCTGAATATTACCTTTCTTTATTTTGTGAGCCAGCATCGTCAGTGTATTCTCTATGCCCAGATGAATATCTGTTGGTTTCTTCTCAGGGGCCTGATCCATGTGGGTGTAGCTTTTGACAGAGGAAACCAGTTTGTTTATCCTGCTGGATGCCTCCTGAATTTCATCCACCAGACGCTCCGTCACCAGGTTTTGGTTGATCCAGGCAAGCATTCCGCTTAGGTATTTTTGCTCCACTTCATTTGCTATTCGGTCCAATTCATCCGGTCCAAAACCGAATTCAACCAGATTCTCGGCTATCATATCGCTGTCTTCGATATCGTGATCGTCGAGCCAGTCAATGACTTCATCCTCCTTCTGCGACTTCACCATTAGTGAATAGGATTGAACGCCTTTTGCCAGTTGACCGGCTAGCACTTCATTGACGGCTTTGATTTGCTCATCGGTCATTTGCACCTTCACCGCTTGCATAAAAATATCGGGACTTTGCTTCAAATGAGCACTTAGCATCTGAGCACTTCGCACAATGGCCGCTGATGGGTTATTCAACTCATGGGCCAGTCCCGCCGAAAGTTTTCCCAGCGCCATCATTTTGTCGCTCTGCTGTTGATTTTTAGTAAACTCCCTGATCCGCGAGCTCATCAGATGGACAAGCACCGTAGTGAGCTCTTCCTGGGTTAAAATCATTTCTGGGAATTTCTCCCGACCGATTGCGAGTACTTTGACCGGCTCTATGGCTTGTGACATCCCTACTGCGCTCTTTGCCCGGGAGTAAGGCAGTAATCCGGTGATCATGCCTGCTCCAAATTCACCCACCACCCGGTATTGATTGCCCTGATGCATTTTGAGAAGGGC
>JAGQWZ010000037.1 GCA_020436835.1 Saprospiraceae bacterium
CGGCTGTCCGGTTAATTTTGCACCTTTGATCATCAGTATTTGTTTATTTGTGATGACTAACAATATACTGATTTAGGGGGGATTCATCCCCCCTTTCAATTATTCACTTAACCGGACACTAGTGTTTCTTAATTGTAAATTATTGATGATCAAAACATGATTATTTTCAACCTTAACTTCAATGGTCAATGGCTGTTCCTCAGAAACAATGTTATGCTTGATGCAATTCTCCACCATCATTTGAATCGAAAATGGCGGTATCGAATGATCCAGTTGATGCTGACTAAAGTCGATCTTCACTTGCAATGAATCAGAAAACCTGGTTTTCTGCAAATAGAGATATCTCTGAACGAATTCCAATTCCTCCCCGACAGAAATAAGGTGCTGATCTCTGATCATCAGCATAGAACGGTATAATTTAGAGAACTTGTCCGTAAATTCAATTGCTTTTTCCTGGTCGGTAGAGATCAAGGATCTCAGAATATTAAGACTATTGAAAAGGAAATGTGGATTCACCTGATTCTTGAGCACTTCAAATTGTGCAGTAATTTGTTCCCTTTCGAGTTCCCTATTTCTCATTTTTAAGCGGCCTACTTCAAGTGCGCGATCAATGATCACTTTCAACTCCCCGGCATTCCATGGTTTACTAATGTATTGATAAATCTTGCCTTTGTTAATAGCATCAATAGTTGCTTGCATGTCACTATAACCTGTCATCAGCATACGGATGATGCCGGGATATTTCGCATTTACTAACTCCAGTAGTTCAGTACCTGTCGTCCCCGGCATCCGCTGATCAGAAATAATTAAATCAAAATCCTGCGCTTCGAGGTACGACAGGGCCTCTCTGGCAGAAAGGGCAGTTTCAATTTTATAATTGCGTCGGAAAACCGCTCTAAAGGCGAGTAAATTATCTTCGTCGTCATCGACATAAAGCAGTTTGAATGGTCCGGACATCAATTATGCCTTTGCCACCAAAACTAGTTAAAAAAAGAAGATTTGGAATTATTTAGCTGGTCTGGAAATTGAAAAGCAGATCAGTCAATTATGTGATCTGCTTCTGCTTCGCTCGTGGCTACCGGGACCTTTTCAATTCAAAAGTAAATTCAACTTCGTCGTTGCTATCGTCTTCCTTATAAGTGTACTGTAATCTCTGCAAATTATCTTCATCATCAATTACAGCATATCTAATCACTTCATCAGCCATCTTTACGACCAGCTCAAATCCATCTCTCTCCCAGGTAAATGGTCCGCGGGCAATTGACTGATCACCGAGAAACTCCAGAGAAAAATCTGCATAACCTTCATAATCATTTTTAAATTCCAGCGTACCGTCGGAGAGCACCTCAATTCCTTCCACTTTGAATCCATCAACATAGGCCGTCGCCGAGACATTATCAACTTGCCATTCACCAACAATCCTGTCATCATTGACAACTGGATTCTCACTATCTTTTTTACAGGCTGAGTTAAACAATGTAATTGCTACAATAGTAAGGAGAAATAATTTTGAATTTTTCATGATTCTGATATTCATTTTTTAATCTTTTAATTAGGTTCTTATCGTAATTTCCGGCACAAAGATGAAGAGGCAGCTGCCCTTGTTCAACCAGGATGAAGTCAATCCGGTCATTCACGGCGTGAAGTGGTATAAAAAGTAAGTGAAGAAGACCAGCCGGTCAACTTTCACGTGCAAGGTGAAGTGGGATGCGGATCAGAATTGTTATTTTCACCGTGTACCTTGTATTATTCGGAGTAAACCGTGAGAAGTGTTTTGTTCACCTGGCTTATCATTCTAGCTGCTTATACCAGCCTCTGTTCACAGAATCCAGGTGTGGATAGTCTCAGGCAAATTGCCGTTGAGCATCCAGCCGATACAATAGGTATTAATGTACTGATCCGCATGGCAAATAAATTTGCTGAAGACAATAGCGGGCTGGACAGTGCAATTCTATTTGCCCGTGAAGCCTATGAACTAGCTGATCAGATCGACTATGCACCCGGAAGGGCTGAAGCTGCATATACTGAAGCATATGCCCATGATCTGGCCGGTCATTTGAGCCTGGCACTCGAATACTATGAAAAGGCCCGGCAACAATATGAGACCATTGACAATGTTGAGCAGGTAGCAGTATGTATGAATGGGAAGGGAGTGGCCTGCTATTTCCAGGGTGAATACGGTAAAGCACTGCAATATTATCTGGAATGTCTAGACTATGCCAATGCGCATAATTTGAAATTTCAGGCAGCAAATACCCAGTTAAATATTGGCGTCATTTACCGCCTCACGGATAAATATGATGAGGCCATTAATATTTATCAGGAAAATGTCAGAATCCGCAAAGATCTGATGGATTCCACTAATCTTGCCCTCGTATACAACAACCTGGCTGTAGTTTACACTTACCTGAAACAGTTTGACCGGGCGATCGAATACCTGGATACCAGTATTACCATCTATCAGCAATTACAGGATAGTTTTAAACTCGGCGCCCTGTATGTGACGCTGGGTGACACTTATCGCAGCCAGGGTAAATCTGACCTTGCCATGTCGAATTTGAAGAAGGGTTATGATATCATGCAAAAATTTAATGACAACATCCATCAATCCAAAGCACTGTTGTACATGGGACAAACCCAGTTCCAATCGGATAATTTTGTGCAGGCGGAGGTATTCTATAAAGAGGCTTTGAAGGTTTTGGAGGAATCAGAACTTGATGATATAAGGTTGGATATTTACAAGGCCCTTGCTTCGAATAATGAAGCCCAGGGAAAATATCAGCCAGCCTATGAATACTTGAGTCAGTACCTGCTGATTTTTGAAAAACTACAGTCAGAAGAAAAACTACGTGCTACCGAAGAGATGCAAACAAAATATGAGACAGCTAAAAAGGAGCAGGAATTAATCAGTCTTGCTTCGGAAAAGGCATTAATTGATATTCAACTGAGCGCGGCACAGAGACGAAATCTCTTTCTGGGAACTGGTCTCCTTATTTTTGGAATTTTATCCTTCATTATTTACCGCTTTTACAAAAAGGTGCAAAGTCAGAACCAGGTAATTTCCGAAAATCTGAAAGAGAAAGAGTATTTACTGGAAGAACTTAAAAAAGCACAAGAACAAATGGTCCGGTCTGAAAAAATGGCTTCGATAGGACAATTAACTGCTGGCATTGCTCATGAAATAAACAATCCGGTGAATTTTATCAAAAATAATGCCCAGGCACTCCAACTGGACATCCAGGATCTGCAGCGATTGACGGATGCAATTATTAAAAATGATATTGCTGGTAATAAAAATGAACTTATTGAAAAAATCAAGCACGAAATTGACCTTGAGACTATCCATGGCGAAGTGGGAGCATTAGTCAATGGTGTGCAAAATGGAGTTGATCGGATAAGTACCATCGTGCGGAGTTTACGTCACCTCACCTATATGGATCAGGGGCAGCGTGTGGTTACGAGTTTACATGAAGCACTTGATTCCGCAGCCGAAGTGATCATGACCAATTATCTTGACCGTATCAGTTTGGAGAAGAATTACCAGGCTCCTGACCAGATCACCGCGTTTCCCAGTCAATTGCACCAGCTCTTCCTAAATCTTTTAAATAATGCCGCCCAGGCGATCGATGAAAAGGGAATCATCATTATAAAAACAACCGACGATCCCGAAGGGGTTAAAATCCAAATTAGTGACAATGGAGTTGGAATGAATGAAGAAACCAGAACCAAAATATTTGATCCATTCTACACCACAAAGAAGATCGGCGAAGGCACTGGGCTAGGGTTATCTATTTCTCATGCAATCATCCAAAATCATGATGGTGGTATAGACGTAGAAAGTGAAGTTGGTAAGGGGACAAGGATTACGGTTATGTTGCCGAAAGGAGAGGGATGAGAGTCTTGCCTGTTTATTAATCCGTCCGGGCTTGGTAAATTAATTCCTGGCTTCTGAGAAATTACAAACTATTAACTCAAAAGCAACTCAACGAGAAAAAAAAATTTGCACTTAAGGGCTCAGTAATCCCTTCGAGCTTACTGATCTTTTGCCCAATTTGGGACCGGGGTATTTGGGTTGAAAAGCTCATCGATATAATAATCTCTTTTATGGAGATTATTACATTCTGCCGGATCGTCAACCACATAACGGCAGGGAGCATAAATAGTGATATCTCCCTCAATCATCATACTTTTAGGATCTCCGTTTGGCAGGGTATCGGATAGATGGGGTCTCTGTAGAATACAATGGCCCAACTCGTGAAAAATCAGAGCTTCCAACTCCCGCTCATGCTGCCAGCAGGGATCTGCATTCACCCGGATCTCCTTTTGCACGCGATCCAGGCTGGCCAATGAATTACATTCACCGCAAATATTCTGATCCAATGCACCTGCATATTGCAAGATCAAATTATCTATTTCTATTTCCTTACCCCGGCCGGCTGCTTCCAGGACAAATAAGTCGACGATACTTTGAAAATCCGGATGAATATCAACGATGGGTTGTATAGGTTCATCCTGTTGACAATGCGCAAACAGCAATAGGCATAAACAGAATGGTAATCTTTTACTGATCAAGTGCTTGATCTTTTTCATTTTGAGATTATGATGGCTCAGCAATCCTTCCAGGCTTACTGATCCGGCCTACTGCTCTAATTTGAGGATCGCTTGTTTGTAAACGGGCGCCCCTAGATCAAGGCTGCGTTGAGAAGGCACCGAGCCACCAACCGAAATTTGAAAATCACCTGGCTCCAACACACTTTTGCCATCGTTATTAATTAACGCCAATTGCTTTCTACTCACCTCAAAAGTAACTTCCCGGGACTCACCTGGTTTTAGTGATATACGTTGAAATCCTTTCAAAGCGTAGTGGGGAACCGGTACCGAGGCTTCCAAATCGGTAATATACAGCTGCACCACTTCTCCTGCTGCCAGTGCACCGGTGTTGGTGACCCGACAGCTTACTCTGACTACATCGCCAGGATAGGCTACTTCCTGCGAAAGCACTAAATCACTATATTGAAATGTAGTGTAACTCAGACCAAAGCCGAAGGGAAACAACGGTTCTTTTTCCATATAGCGGTACGTGCGATTAGTCATTGCGTAATCATCATATGGAGGCAGATCCTCAAGAGATTTCGGAAAAGTCACTGGTAATTTACCGGATGGCACTGATTTACCAAAAAGGGTATTTCCGACCGCCATACCCCCCTGCTCTCCCGGATACCAGGCATACAGGATCGCATCGGCCAGATCATATACTTCCGGAATAGCCATCGCACTGCCGCCGGTAATCACCACCACCAGTTTTTTGGCCTTCTCGCGAATTAACTTAAGAAAGTCTATCTGATTTTTAGGAAGACCGATCTCTTCCCGGTCACCGGCATGCCGGGACATGATCGATTCTCCCTCCTCACCTTCGATCAGTTGCGAAATTCCTACGCAGGCGATGGTCACTTCTGCTTCCGCCGCTTCGCCGGAATACCAATCTGCCGGATTTCGGTTGGGTTCATCCAGAAGAGCACCCTGAACATACCTTACCAGGGTATGAGGGCTTAGGTTGGCCAGGATTCCTTCCATGATCGTCACAAGATCTTCACTTACCCCGTAATAATTTGCCAGAAGAGATTGTACATGAGCAGCAGTGGGACCGGTAATAAAAACACTCCCAATATCGGGATCAAGCGGCAGTACATCATCCTTGTTTTTAAGTAGGACCATCGATTTTTCAGCAGCCTCAAGGCTTAGTTCGACATGCTGCTTTTTGCGGATCCAGGATGCACCGATGGTATCAAAAGGCACTGTTCCCGAAGGATCAAAAAGCCCTAATTTAAACCGGGTCGGAAACAACTCCCTTAGATTCGCATCAATATCAGCTTCGGTGGTGAGGCCTTGTTGTACCGACTCCATTAGCTTTGGATAGGTACTGCCACAATTGAGATTGCATCCTGTATTTATTGCCAATGCTGCTGCTTCAGCAGGGGTTTTCACTACGTTATGTCCCTGATAAAAGTCGACAATTGCCCAGCAATCCGAGGTAAAATACCCTTTAAATCCCCACTGCTTGCGCAACACTTCCTGCATCAAATAAGGATGAGCGCAGGCCGGCTCACCGTTCACCCGGTTATAGGCTCCCATTACCCCCTCTACCCGGGCTTCAGTGACCAGGGCTTCGAACGCGGGCAAATAGGTTTCCCAAAGATCCTTCATGCCCACCCTTGCATCAAACTCATGTCGCAAAGCTTCCGGTCCGTTGTGAACCGCATAGTGTTTGGCCATGCCGGCGGCCTGTAAATATTTCGGATGATCGCCCTGCAAACCCTGGACAAATGACACGCCGATACGGGACGTCAGATAGGGATCTTCACCGTAAGTCTCCTGACCTCGCCCCCACCGGGGATCCCGGAAGATATTTACATTCGGTGTCCAGAAGGTAAGCCCCTGATAGCGTTCCCTTGATCCATGGCCTACCGCGAGATTATATTTCGCTCGGGCTTCCATTGAAATAGCCCGGCCGATCCTGTACATGAGGTCCGTGTCGAAGGTTGCCGCCATGCCGACCGCCTGGGGGAAAACCGTCGCCTTTCCTGCACGGGCTACACCATGCAGGCATTCATTCCACCAATTGTATTGCGGGATACCCAAACGATCTACTGCCGGTGCAGCGTAGAGAACCTGACCCACTTTTTCTTCCAGCGTCAACCTTGAAATCAGGTCATCCGTCCGTTCCAGAATACTTAAAGCAGGGTCTTGAAATTTAAATTGAGTCTCCTGAGCCCGACCGATCCGGGCAAAGAAACTCATAAAAGTCAGGGTTATTGCAATTCGAAACATGAGGCAGTATCATTGAAGACATCTAAGATAAAAGGATGATACTAAAAAACCAATGACGTAATTATGCTGTAGCTAAAATGGCAGAGACGGTTTCCGACGAAGGAATCATGGAATTTACTCTACAAATGTTTATCAAATAGAATATTTGTTTTACATTAGTTTATCAAATACGAGTAAAATGGCTTATCGCCTGGGAAATCTGGAAGAATCGGTATTACTTATTGTAATGTCAATACATGACGAAGCTTATGGGGTGAGTATTCGGGAGCAATATATCAAGCATACGGCACATAAATTGTCTCTCAGCGCCATCCATACGGTCCTGCGGAGGCTGGAAGAAAAAGGGTTGATTGAATCAGGAATGGGTGGAGCTACCTCAGCCCGGGGAGGTCGGAGAAAACGACTATATAAAGTGACCCGCTTTGGATATAAGACCGCAGAAAACATTCAAATGGAAAGGTCAAAGCTGTGGAAATTAATCCCGAGAATAGACTTTTAACTCCTGCTTAAAACTGGTCAAAATCAATGACATCAAAGAAAGGAAAAGACTATTACAGCCACAGCCAGCCTCCCCGGTGGGCAGCGCGCTTTCTGAACTGGTATTGCTCCGATGATCTACTGGAAGAGGTGGCCGGTGATATCCATGAAGTCTTTCTTAGCAGGGTTGAAGAACTGGGGATCAGGAAAGCACGCCGGTTATATATCTGGGATGTATTTAAATTTTTCAACTACTCTACTATTCGAGGCAGAAAAAAAACCTCCTTTCAATTAATAAACATAGAAATGATCAGAAATTATTTCAAAATAGCCATCCGCTCCTTACTGCATCAAAAGGAATCCAGCTTCATCAATATTTTTGGTCTTGGCCTCGGACTGACGATTATCATTTTCATCCTTCTTTACACCCGGCATGAGAATAGTTTTGACCGGTTTCATTCTAATTTTGATAAGATATACCGGGTCATTGAAAAGCAACAGACTACCGAAGCTGGATCCGTACTTATCGGCTCCGCGGCACCACCAATCGGTCATGAAATTATTTCCCGGTACCCCGATGCGATTCGCTCCACTTCGGTCGCAAATTTCGGTCAGTCAGTGGTCACTATTATTGATTCGTCTGCAGCCGCCAATCCCCGAATCTATAATGAACGAGATTACCTCATCGCAGATGAAAACTTTTTTCAGATTTTCGATTTCAATTTTATTTCCGGAGACAAAAACAATTCGCTCTTTAATCCGAAGGAGGTGGTACTCACTGAACGAGCCGCTCTGAAATATTTTGGTACAAATGACGTAATCGGAAAGACGTTGGTCAACAACCGGACAGGAGAATTGAAGGTTTCTGGTTTGGTGGAAAATCCTCCAAAAAACTCACACCTCGATTTTGATTTCATTATCTCGTTAGCCACATTCAAACAAAGTGAACGGGGACAACGCTATTTTAACTCATGGGATCAGAATGGAGTATCACAATATATCTTAACCGATCAGCCGGTAGAAGCGAAGCTCTGGGATTCAAGAATGTCTGAAATTGCATCGGATGTTCTGTCCGAAAACAGAAATAACCGGTCATTTCAGATTCAGTCCCTGGCAGACATCCATTATGGTTCAAATGAAATAAACTATGAATTAAACTCCATTGAAGAAAGTAAGACTAATGTAACATACCTCAAGATCTTCATGTGGATTGGAATAGTTATTCTCTTGATCGCCAGTATCAACTATATTAATCTTGCAACGGCCCGGTCACTCAGACGCAGCCGTGAAATTGGGTGCGAAAAGTAGTCGGAGCTACGAGAAAACAACTGATCGGTCAATTTATGGCTGAAAGTCTGATGACATCTTTTATTTCGGGAATTATCGCCCTTGTTCTTTCTCTGGTTCTCATCCCCTATTTTAATACTATCGCTGAAACCGAATTTATTTTCCAGGACCTTCTAAAAACCGCTAATCTAGCCTATCTGGGTATTGTGGTTATTTTGGTAGGATTCGTTGCCGGCCTATTTCCTTCCCTGATTCTTTCGTCGATAAAAATTGCGAATACCATCCGGGGAGTAATGAGCACGAAATACGGCAACACCGCTATGAGAAAAGTGCTGGTTGCTTTTCAATTTATGGCTACCCTGACTATAATCGCATCCACTATTATTGTATACCGGCAATTGAAATATATTCAAACAAAAGATCTGGGTTTTGACCAGGAGCATTTGATCGTTGTCGATATTAATAGTGGTACCGCAAGAAGTAATTTTCAACGTTTTAAAAATGAATTTATCCGGCATCCATCAATCGAGGAAGTAGCAGTCAGTTCCCGGGTACCCGGCGAATGGAAGAATATCGATCAGATAGCGATTAAACCACGTCGCTCAAATCAAGTTGATTCCTCTCTGGCCTACTGTTTTGCATTTGATGAAGATGTAATCCCCACTCTTGATCTTAATTTACTGGAGGGGCGAAATTTCTCCGGAAATGCTGCTTCGGATTCAACGGCCATCATTATTAATGAATCCGCAGCTGTCGCATTAGGGCTTCAGGAACCGTTGGGCAGCCAAATCACGATTGACGAGGTGCCATATCCGATGGAGGTAGTAGGC
>JAGQWZ010000363.1 GCA_020436835.1 Saprospiraceae bacterium
ATATGAGATTATAATTCAAAGTCATACGGACAACATTGGAAGTATCGCTTTTAATCAAAGACTATCGGAGATGCGATCTCAATCAGTGTATGTAAAGTTGATGGAATATCAAGTGCAGCCCGAGGCGGTGGAAATTGTGGACTTTGGAGAATATCTACCCACCTATCGAAATGATTCATACCATGGCAAGTTAGCCAATCGCCGGGCTGACGTAATCTTAAAACCGGTTTCTTTGTGAGGACACTTAAATTCGCAATTGTCTTTTTTACTCTCTTTTTATCCGACAATCAAATATGGGCTCAACTTTCGGAAATCGAACGGCTCCAGATCGATTCTGTGTTTAGTGCATGCGACCATACCGATTCACCGGGCTGTGCCCTGGCCATCATCCGGGACAATAAATTAATCTATAAGAAAGGCTACGGAATGGCTGACCTGGAAAGAGGGCTTGCCATCACTCCCCAGTCCGTGTTTTACGCTGGCTCCATATCCAAGCAGTTTGTCGCCAGTTGTGCACTCCTTTTGTCAGAACGAAATCAATTGGACCTCAGGGCTCCGATACAACAATATCTCCCGGATTTTCCAGACTATGGTTCTGAAATCATCGTGCAACATTTGATCTATCATATCAGCGGTATTAAAGACTATTTTGACCTGTTCGAACAGGCAGGAATAAATTATCTCAATCAGACCAGCCGCAAGCAAACCTATGAATTGATAAAAAGTCAGGATTCCCTGGACTTCAAACCAGGAGAAAAATATTCGTACAGTAATTCCGGATATTTGATGTTGGCAATGATCATAGAAAAGGTATCCGGCATGTCATTTTCAAAATTTGTCGACCGGGAAATATTCAAACCCCTGGGGATGACGCATTCTCTTTTTCTAGATGACGCTGCCATACTCGTTCCTAACCGGGCATGGGGATATCATATTAATCTGGATGATGAGGTTGAAAATATGCTTATGCGATTTGACCTGGTCGGGTCAGGTGGTCTCTATACGACGGTAGAAGATCTTTATCTGTGGGATCAGAATTTTTTTCTTCCGAAAATTGGAAGCAGCCGTTTTGGAGAGAAATTACTTACAACCGGCAAATTAAATGATGGAACGGATACAAGATATGCCTTTGCCCTGGTTAGAGATGAATTAATGGGTCATCGGCTTGTCGGTCATAGTGGGTCCCTGGGAGGATACCGTGCTCAATACATGCAATTTCCGGATGACAAATTAAGCATCATTATTCTGGGTAATTATTCCAATTTTAAACCGGGAGAAAGAGCTCATGAAATTGCCAGAATTCTTCTCAAGTAGGAATATACGGCCTATTATCATCAATTGGAAATGAAAGAACTGGCAGGTTCATTATGGAGGTCAGATGCCCTCTTGCCACCATTACTGTCCAGATATTTTCTCACCAATTCAAACCCAATCGAATATCCAGTCCATCTTGGAACGTCTGGATCAGCACCAAGAAACCATCTGGCGTGATTATAGGAGGATTCTGTCCAGGTTTGCCGCGCCTGGGAGATCCAGTTTTCCAATTCATCACCTGCTAAGGCAATGGACCAGGGAGGTGGTGAGATGCCAGTGACTTCAATGGCAAAGTGATCAGCCAAACCTTCGGATACAACCGCCTGTAAAAGGGTGTTTCCATAACCTACCGATCTTCTCCGTATAGCATGATGGACTTCATGGGAGAGGATAGGAATGAGATTATTTTCAATGATAGCATCCAAGCTGCTCGAACTACCCGACAGGGCAATTCTTACTTGATCCGGACTCGGATTGTACCCACCAATCCCAATTTCAGGAATGACAAGGTCTTTATCTGGTACAATGTGTATCTGAAGATCATTCACTGTCAGATATTCATTGATCATTGACATGCCCTCCTCTATCTTTTCATTGATCAATGACTGAAACTCGGATGTTAAGCTAGCGTCTTCGTGAAAAATGCAAACGTTGTACTCAGACAAGTCGAAAGAGGCATCCCTGCAGAGACCGTCTTCGGACTTGGAACAAGCCTGGAGGCAGAATAATATACAAGCAAAGGAAAAAATAGGGATAATTCCATTTAAATAATTCATTGCCGATCTGGTAATTTTTAACACATAAATCAATGGTAGATCAAGAACAGGCAGTGTGCTAAGATTAAAGTTAATCAATAATGGCAACACTGGTAAACTCACATTAATGCATTTGTTTTAGAAATGGTTATAAGTGGGTCTATATCATTTCCTTAACCGATCGGAACAGGATCATTTAAATCGCTGATGGGCTCAGGTAGTTAATAATAACTTGAGTCCGAATTCGATTTTCCATGAATTATGGGAAGGTTTTTCGTCGTTGCTGCTATGAATCATACTTCTGTTTTCCTGCAAAAAGGAAAAATGTTAGGCACATAGGATTCTCATCAATGCCCGGGAGCCAGAATCTCGAGACTTGCGCCAATGCCACTGCTAAAAGTTCCCCCATTTTGCACTTCGAGTTGAAAGCAACTGGCAGCCGGTGCATTGAGTTCTACCGTCTTGCCATTGGGTATCAAAACGTATTGACATGCATTAGGAATTCCGGTCGACCAATTATTCCCGACAAACCAGTCTGTGGGAGAATTGCTGTCGTTACCGGTGAATATATTCACCTCAGGAAAATTAGCGCTACAAGTGACACTTTCACTCCAATTGCAACTCGATCCGGACAAGGCAAAATTAGTTAGCGTACCTCCATTTCCATACTGGCTTAAGTCTTTCAGGTTGGTAATACAAGGATTATTACTATTTGCCAAACCTTGATTCATAGGATAGTATGCGAATAAGGTACCATCTGCAGATTGGATTTCCTTGTAGTAGTTTTCACGTATAAATGATGCTGGTTTTGGAATTCCCCAAAATCGTACTTCGTCTAATTTACCGGCAAAGAAAACACTGTCCGATCCTTCGGTAATTCCGCCACCTATTAATGCATGGGAAACATCAAACTCACTGGGGTTGTCGATCAAGGTGTAAGTGGGTATCTCATTGCCATCAATATATATTTTCGAGTATTTTGTCTCATCACTGACGATGGCGACATGATACCATCGTGATTGAAATGGATAATCGGTATATAACCAACCGTTGGTATCAAATATCGTCAGCGTCTCACCCTGGATCAATATATTGTCATCCAGATATTTAATGTAATGGTAAGGAGACTGATTAAAATTGAACAGCACCTGACCCGGTTGAGCCGGATTTGTTTCCCTGGGAAAAAAACGGAATTCAATCGTCCCCAGAGTTCCGATTGAATGTGGGATCTCCACGAAACAGTGATCAGTGATATTGCCAAATTCAAGGCAATTATTGGATTCACTTTGAGGTAACAAATGTAGAATCACTTCAGTATCACCATATTCAATTTCCCATTTGTGATTCTCTACTTCAGGCAAACTTAAACTGTCAAATGCAGAGTAAAAGGTACCGAGAGATGCATAAGTCAATACTGTGAAATCAGTACACCCGGCTGGGATAAATCCTTCTCTTAATTCTAGCCTCAAAGTGCCCGAAAGCCAAAGTTCCTGATTGGTCACAAGCGTGTCGTTTTCCTGGTAATCGGAAATTCCAATACACAAAGTCGAGGTGTCGCTTAAGAAATTTCTTGAAGTGCTGGTTATCTTCATTTGCCTTCCGGATCCTCCGGGTATGCATTTTCCGGCAAGGGTGACTTCCTCACAAATAATGGTCCCGGAACCGGTCAACGTACCGTAATTCAAAAAGCCGATATTAGGAATATTGAGCTGACCTTCTTGAATAAAGCTTCCCTGATTTGTAAAAATACCCGGGTTGAGATTGTTCAATTGTCCAAAGTTAGTAAAGGTACCATCAGGAGGCAGGGTAACACGACTACTGAAATTGAATGATCCATTTAATTCATTGACAAAGTGACCATGGTTTTCGAATCCCAACGTTGGATGAGAACCTAAAGCATAGAAATGGGCTCCGTTGTAATTATTTACAATTCCATCATTGCGAAAATACAGTAGAAAAATGCAACTGTCCGTTTCATTATTGAGTGTACCTATATTATGGAAAATATGGTTCGAAATTAGCTTGGATCCAAAGAAATTATACCATTCACCTTCATTTGTGGAAGGAGTCAAGGTGTGAATTGTTCCTCCACTATTGTTTTGAATGTTGGAGTAATTAACCAGGGATCCACATTCTAACCGGCTATTGACCGAGATCAATCCGAAATTATTTATACTTCCCTGATTGCCGGAAAAAGTACTGTCCTGAATGATCAAATTTCCGTAATTGTCAAAATCAGAGAATCTATGGATGAGTTTGGCATAATTCACAAAATTGGCCTCACTGTAATTTTCCAGCCTTTCCACAGATGTGAACCACATCTCTCCATGATTATCCCAGGTAGACTGGCTTTCATTGAGAAAATTTCCTGATTTCAGATAGAAGTAGCCATAATTGGAAACTCTTCCGTAATTAATCAAGGTGTAACCAAGACCATTTACACTTTCACCCTGCCGAATGAGGCATTCGGAATTGGCACTAAAAATAATACTATCAGTTTCTTCAAGGAAGGGAGGAAAGATCTGGTTAGACCAGTTGTCAGGATTACTATATAAACTATCTGCAATGCCAAGAAAGACATACTGAGTGGCATGAAGAGGAAGTGAAAACAAAAGGTACCAACCTATCCAAAAACCTGGGATCGATATTGATGAAATCGAGTGATGCTTGCGGGTATGAATATTTATATGCATTTATTGTTCAGGATGAGATGACACTAAGACACACTATACTTTATTGCCCTGGAAGGAAATAGGTTACTCTCCGAGATCAATTGAACGTCCTTTGATTTATGACGGGCTAAAAAAATCAAGCTTATTTGGGTACCTGGATGTTGTTCAGGACATAGGTAACTGACAGATCAATATTGATCAAAAAAATCAATAAGTTTTAAACCCCAAAATGATGAAAAAAGAACTGGAAGAACAAGAACAGATTCCACCAATCGACCAAAAGATGTTATTTATTCTGCACCCGGAACAGACTCCGGAGGAAATGCTTCAAAACCTGAAATCTAGCTGCAGGCTGAGGTGGCAACCACTGGTCCGCCTTGCATACGATCAGGCTACAAAAAATTTCCTGGTGAAAGTGGATATTAGTGTTTATGGACAGATAAAGAAAGTAAGACTCTATGTAGAACATGCTTTGCTCCAACTTGATCCTGAAAGACTTCAAGAATTTATGGAACATGATTTTCTATGGACCCACGCCTTGTTGTCCTCAAATATTATCTGGAAAGATACACTGGATTCTAATGGAAAAGCGGTAGCGGCGGTCAAGGTATTGGAAGAATGCAAGACTCATGCTGAACTTTTTTTCGAGCTTTCTGCCCAGGCCCTTGAGGGTAAAATATTTCAGATTCGCGGTGAGTTTTTTTGTTGTGAGGATCTAGAGAGAAAAGCAGGTAATTTTCTGATCCACTTGCCTGATTCTTTGAAGCATTTTGAAGAGAACCATTAAATTATTGGTCATGACCCAGATGATATGTGGTTGTGACCTTTTTTATTTTTTGATAAACAAAGTCAAGAGGCTTTTGAGTCAAAAAGTGAATGATAAATCAAGGCAAATGTGCGGTCATCTTTCCAATGTTTATTTTTTCCGATCTTGTGAAAGTTATATCCCGGACTTCATTCATATCACCCCATAGATATTGATTTCCCTTCGTCCATTTTGTGGCTTTCATCCTTCTTTGGAGGCGGCTGATTTCGATATCTGTTGCCTTTCTTTTCGCTCCGAGTTGCCCATAAAGTTTTATTGCCGGATAGGTGGGGAAGCGGAGATTGTATAGTGATCGTAACCAAAACCAGGTATTGCTGTTTACCGCCAATACGCAAATATTCTTATTATGCTCTGCATGTTCGGGCAATTTACTGGGATATTTTTCAAAGTAGAATCCGGTCTGGTCACTATTTAGAAACAGACTTCCAATTGGAGTCACTGTTGGCAGATTATTATTGTCAACCGAAGCAATCGAAACATGAAAATTTGATCGAAAACATCGACTAAAATGCTGTCTGATCTGTTGCCAATTCGAAATCAGATCCATGATTTTTTTAGCTTGCCTTTTAGTTTAAGAAATCAACCGTTACCTGGTCGAACAAGAATACGCTGTAGAAACTTTGGTTAATTAGGGATCAAAAAAATCAGGCATCCTGTACGACAAAAACAGCATTATTGTTCAGATCATAGAAACCGAATTCATGCGTTCCCCATGGAGTATTTTTTCTCAATCTTTCCTTCGTGATCGTACCTCTTTCCAGGAATTCTTTATAGTATGGCATGATGTCCTTTACGAATATTTTCATCACTCCACTCAGCACCGGATCATCATCAGTGCCATGATGAAATTGCAGATGGAATTCAAGGTGATCCCTTCTCATGCCTGCATATCCATGATCTCCAAAGTAAAACTGGAAGCCGGTATGTTGCTTATACCACTTCAGATCACGTTCGATATCGGCGGATGATAGAACTGGTACAATACTGAGTGTGCTGGGAGTGTCAGTCATTTATTTTTGTCTTGGTTTCGGGAAAAGTTACCAAATTATGTTCTTTTTCTTTAGTTTTTGGCTGAACAACACACCGGAATTGAGAATTAATATTTTTCTTTAGATTCTGGCCGGTGATTAATTTTGGCCAAAGTCCGATAAATGCGATGGATAATATGAAATCAACACTTCGAATGGATAAATTTTGCAGGATTATAATGACCACAGGAATCTTTCTATTGAACATTGCTCAAAGCGGAGCACAGGGAAACGCTTTAAGAATTGGTTATGCCGAAGCGAACTACACTCCCCGGGTAGGGCTGGATATGGTCGGCAATTACCGCGGTGATGATTATGGGTCGCGTGGTATCCATGATTCTCTTTACGCCAAGGCAATCGTAGCGATGGGTGCAGATGGGACGAAAGCAGCGGTGGTCTCGGTAGACATCTGTAACATAGACAAAGGTGCTGCGGACTATCTTCGGGAGTACGTTGCTGCTTATAGTGATATACCGGCAGCGAATGTGATGATTCATGCCACCCATACTCATAGTGGTCCTCCATCCAAATTAGATGCTCCGGAAGCTAAGATGTACTTGACCAAAGCCGTGGATGCCGTAATAGTTGCCAACCAACGACTTAAGCCTACCCGCTTGCATGTGGGCAGAACTACCGAAGACCGGGTTTCGCATAATCGTCGTTTAAAAGCTAAGGATGGAACCACCCACATGGTATGGGAGACGTTCGAACCCGGCTTTATCGTGGAATCTTTGGGTTCGATAGACCCGGAAATGATTACCGTTTGTTTGGAGCAGGAAGGGGAGATCGTTGGTTCAATCATCAATTTTGGTTGTCATCCTACTACCCTCACTGGAAACAATTGGCTGTACTCAGCGGATTATCCCGGATATCTAACTGAATCTGTAAGGAAGGTAAAGGGCCAGGAATTTGCTGCCATGTTTCTAAACGGAGCATGCGGCAATGTAACCCAGGTTGACCATGTAGCCGGATTTATCGATACCTATCAGGAATGCCAAAGGATAGGCTATATTCTTGGAGTGGCTGCATTAGAAGCGATGCGAAATGCCAGGTCACTGAGTGACAATGGCATTGTCCGGGTATCACAGGAACAAGTACCCTTGAAAAAGATGACGATCACCGATGAGCAATTTGCCTGGGCTACGAAAGTTATGGAGCGGGTGGAAAAAGAAGGGATGCCGCCCCTGCAACCGGACGGTATTCCCGATGAGGTTTATGCAAAAATGTGGGTACAGATGTATCATGAACAAAATGAGATCGATTCACTGGAGGTTCAGGTCATACAGGTTGGAGATCTGGCCATCGTTGGACTGCCGGGAGAAATGTTTAATGAATTTGGTATCTATATCAAAGAAAATTCTCCCTTTGAAAATACAATTGTCATCGGCTTGGCCAATGCAGCAGCAGGCTACTTTCCCACTAAAATATCTTTTACACAGGGACCTCCGGGATTCAAACCGATGATTACCGGGTATGAGACGACTCCCGGTACAACCGATTACGATATAGGAGCGGGAGAAAAGTTGTCAGAATCAGCTGTGCAGCAATTGAAAAAACTTTACGATATGCAGAACAGGGAGAAATAAATCACTACACCTGTTCCACAAGGCTGAGTCTTTTCACGATCGAATTCTTATCTAGAATTGTGCCGGGCGATAATACGGCATTGGCACCGATCTTTGAGTCATCACCTACCAGGCAGCCGAACTTCGTTACCCCGGTTTCTATAATATTACCTTGATATTTTACCCTGATTGCTTTATTATCTCTCTCGTTATAATGATTGGCCCCAATGGACCCTGCTTCGAAATTGACCCGGCTACCAATGATGCTGTTACCCAGGTAGTTTAAATGGGCTACCGCACTTTCACTGCAGATGATGCTACTCTTAATCTCACTACCCGGACCGATGTTGACGGCCCTATCGATAAAAACACCTTCTCTAAAATAAGCGTTGGCTCCGATCCGGCAGTTGGCACAAATAATCACTGGGCCATGAAAAGAAACGCCCTTCTCGACCTTTGCCGTTTTATGGATAGCTATTCCATTTTTTATAACAAATTCATGGTCCAGAAGAAGGATGGCTTTTTTGACCAGTTCATTCAGATTGGAGGTAATTACCCAGGGAGCAAGTGCGTCATCGATGGAAAATATTTTTGGGAAGTTGGAAATGTATTCGGAAATCTGAAGCATAGTCATAGAACCGGTTTATGTGATTTCATATTATCCGGGGTGATCCAAATAATATCAGAAATGCGACTACTTCATGATTCCGGATCATAAAGCATAATAATCCTCTTCACGAGTGCCTGAATTTCCAACCCCTTCTTCAGATATAGAAAGTGTCGAAAGAAATAAAAGGCGAACCCGGAATTCAAGTTCTTGAGGGTGTTATATTTTTGACCGTTTTATTTCTCTGCCAAAATCTTAGTTTGGATATTCTTTCGTTATTTGTTTGAATCCCGGGTCCTCCCGCTGGTTTCTATGGCTTTACTGCCACGTAGAAATCAACTTCTGCATCAACCGGATTCCTGGCCTTTTCTCCAAAGACTTCAAAGTCGGCAGTATAGATTCGATCTAACTTCATTTCCCATATTTTTGTCCATTGATTGACGATGAGCCCATTGGTCAAATCACCTCTGGTGGAGAGCTTGACATATCTACCCCCGGCAAATGATTTACCCGTCAACCCTTTTGGAACAATGTCGAGGCTTTTGACTTTGCAACCCAAAATAGCTGAGTAGGGTTTAGTATGGTCCCCTTCATAGTCTGTGTAAAGCGAGTATATAGTATCGTCTACTTTATCCGGAATCTTACCAAGGATATTTTGAGCAAGGAATTCTGTCCATAATTTTCCGATTTCTGATGCTGCCCGACCATCCTTGTTGGTGGTTCTGATGCTAATCCCGATCAGGTTAAAAGGCTCGATTTCTACGTATTGCATTGCATTGTTTTTTTGATTCGATGCAAAGGTAACCGGGCCGGGTGACAGCGGTATGTCAGGGGTGTATTCCCATTTTTTACGACACTCCTGTAGATATTGCTCCAGCGTGATTTTATGTGGCTCAAAGTTTTTTGAAGTGATGCTAAGGGATTCGATGCAATCGAGCCGAAAAGCACGAAAATCCTGCTTCTCCCTGCAGAATGCAATCATAATCCAATTTTCTTTGGTCGTATACAGCGCAAAAGGTTCTACCTCCCTCTTACTGAGATAATTGCTTAATGAACGATATTTGATTTCGACTACCTGAAAATTGGCGATAGTCGATTGAAGTTTGATTAAATAATGACTGGTTTTTTCATCCTTTAAATTGTTTCTGACCTGGATCCGCCCGGATAGAAATTCGGTTTTTCCTTTTTGGCCTGCTTTAAGGACAGATTTTAATTTGATGCTAGCGCTTTCAAAATAGCGGACCAGCGATTGGTCTTTATTCTTTTTAATTAAATGTTCGGCAGTCAGAAGCGCCATTACCTCCTCCTCACTAAACATAACCGGCGGTAGGTGGTAACCTTCCAGCAGTGAGTATCCTTTCCCTTCCTCAGTAATAATCGGTATTCCCGATCTCTCCAGTGTTCTAATATCCCGGTAGACCGTCCTGATGCTAACGGAATACTTTTCAGCGATTTCCCTTGCTGTTATTCTTTGCCTGGATTGCAGGTGAGTGATAATTGCCGTTAACCGGGCCAGTCTTGGTTTGTCTTCCCCCATTTATTCCTGTGTTAACCTATAGATTTATTCCGGGTTTAAAATATAAAACAGAATTTGCGGGCAAAAAACAATTGATAATGCAATGGTATTTTAACTAATAAATAATTTTTGAAAAGAAGTGCTACGGTATCTACTCTTTTGAAGCCAGTTCCGCAAACCGTACCGGCGAAAAACCTCAAATTATTTTTTATTTGTCGGAAAGACAACCAGACAGTCTTCAATTTCAGCAAGAAAAATAGCGCCACTGCTCACTTGAAATCCTGAATTCAGTTGTACAGCCTCACCTGCTTTAAAAACAATGGTTTCATCCATTGGTATGGTGGCGTCAGAAGTTATTTGTTTACCTACCTTAAAAATCTGGGGTGTACCGGGAAAGTTTAAGGTGGCATTGGTGACCACCAGGTCGTCATTGAGACAATTAACATAAATGCAAGTTAAATATGCACCCACTTCGATATCGATCACCGCGGCTGGACTTGGATTTCCACAATTATCTATCGCGACAACACTGAGTTGTCCTGATGTCGCCGAGTTGCTGAAATCGATCGTGATATCTTTACTTCCGTTATCATGGATCGTAATCCCGTTTCCGTTGTAAGTCCACTGATAGGAATCTATTCCTGCCTGCATCCCGGCAGAATAAGGTATTCCAGTAAGGTTTTCACATAGACTGGTAGGTCCCGATACATTCGGAGCCTGAGGAACCACTGCATTCACTTGCAGATAATAGTGACAATTTACCGTTCCAAACTGATCAGAAATCTCCCACTCAATCTCATATCGACCTACCGGAAAGGAGGTATTGCTAATGGTACTTGAAATGTAAGGAGAAAATGGTCCAGTGGGTACGTTGCTTGCATTGACTGGCCGGTGTCTATATCGGATAGAAGTGGCTACACAGATGTTGGGAAGGGTAGGTATTGATAGATTAACCATGGCCGCGTTGGTCATACAATCTGCAGTATAGCTGAGGTCTGAAGGACAAACTAACTCATCGATCAATGCAGTACCGGCCAGAACCATCACTTGAGTTGTGCATGAACTCATATTTCCGGCTTCGTCCATTGCGGTCAGGGTCACCGTAGTGGTGCCGGGTCCGATCATGGTACCTGCAGCCGGTTCCTGTAGGATCACAATATCTTCTGTTGCGGTGCAATTATCACTTGCCACTAAATCATCAGTAAGATCGGGTAAACTAATCTCACAACCATTTGCAAGGCTCAGATCGGTGACCTGCGGGCATTGAATGTCGGGTGCGGTGGCATCCATTATGATAATTTCATAGGTTATGGTCGTCAAAAGGATTGAACAATCCGTTGTACCGGAATACGTGACGTAAATCTTCCCTCCACTTGCATCGTAGTCTCTCACAATCATTGGATCAAGTTCCCCGCTAATCAAACATGGGCCCTCTTCATTATTGCTGTACATCACGACCCCGGCCGCTAATTCATCAAAGGCATCTGCCTCTGAGCAACCCAGGAATTCCGGCAGGGAAGCCTCACCGATCGTTGGTGCTGAAGCAGGTGAAACATTGAGGATGATCGGAGATAAATCCACAGTCCGGCCACAAGCATCAGTGGTGCTGTAGTTAACGGTGATCGTGCCTCCGTTACATTTATCGAAATCATTTACGATTTGGGGGATAACTTGTCCACTTATCACACACTCTTGTGTGCCAGCGGAGTTCGAGTAGTCAAGGGTCGGTGCAGTAAAATCAAAAGCTTGCGAACAACTTAAGCCGGAACCAAGGTCTGGTGCGGTAAGTATGGCTTCTTCCGGCGGTAATATCGAGAATGTCTGGTCACAGCTTTGGGAAGTAAGACCGGCAGCATCGGTGGCCGTCCATGTCCGGGTCAGGACGAGTCCTTCACAGACAGTGCCCGTCCATCCGTCTTCATAAGTTAAGTTTATCGCCGCATCTTCAGAACAATTGTCACTCACCACTCCTCCAAGAGATTCAAAAAGAACTCCGTCCACGCCACCAGGTGTGGCTATTATTGTGCCGCAGGGTAAGTTTTCTTCATCGGGAAGACAGGTGGCGATGACCGGAGGCTCATCTTCATTAACGGTGACGGCAAAACTGCACACGTTTGCATTGCCTACTGCATCCTCTGCCTGGTAGGTCACTGTGGTCGTACCTATGGGAAAGGCTGATCCTGATGCCAGTCCGGCAGTTCTTAAAAGACTGGGCACACCACAATTATCCGAAGACGTGGGCACCGAGTAGTTGACCACTGCACTGCATTGTCCTGCATCGACGGAGACCTGGATATTCCCTTGACAGCTAATAGAAGGAGCCACGTTATCACTTACATTGATCGTGTGGAAAACATCGGTAAAATTACCGGCAGCATCGGTGACCCGGTAGGTTCTGGTGATCACCAGTGGACTTGCGGCATTGCCTATGCCGGAAGATGTCTCGCCATGAAAGGAAACAGTTGGTTCGTTCTCCGGGCAGGCAACAAAGGTCTGACTGCCGTTTTTACTCCCAGGCGTGGCTGTTTGGTCTGCAAAGGAAAACTCACTTCCTGTATTGCCAGACCCGATGCGGGAAAGACTCTCGTTAACGGCTTGAGACTGGGGTTCCGCCACCCCGATATCCAACGAAGTAAGGCCGAAGGCCGGACCATCTACTGCGATAAAACTTCCTTCATAACTTAGAAATTCCACGACCACTGAACCACTGTTCATCACCAGAGCAATTCCCTCCATCTGGTTTTGCAGATTAGGGATAGAAAAGCTAATGGCTCCAAACCCATTCTCTTCATTGTCAATGGACCCGGAAAGTGGAATGGTCTGATCAACCATCCGGTCCGAACCGTCATACGTGTAAATAGTAAAGGCACTCAGATTCAAACCAGCCGGTCCGGCGATTTCGATAAACTCTCCGACATCCACACCATCATTGTCGTAATGGAATTCATTGATCCACGGAAAAGTTGTGCAAGGAACGATGCAATTGTCACTTTCGTCGGTCACTACCGCCGGATCAACGCTGGGTATCTGACTTTGACAGGTGAGGTTAAGTGTAGCAGGGTTAGAGGCGGTTGGAGATTTATTGTCTACGCCTGCCATAATCGTCCGTGAATCAGTGAGATCGCAAGAGCCCGGGGAAAACGCTTTATCGTGCACCACAATATTGTAGGTCCCATCGGGCAGATCGCTGAATATACCGGTGGAGTTGGTCTGATTAACCGGTCCGGAAATTGAGTACTCGATGGGTCCATTGGATGTAGTAGCAACAATACTGATCGATCCATCACTGGCATCGGGACATTGCTCATCCATCTTGGTGATTCCCGATACTACCAGATCACAGGTAGGAGGGGTACCCCCAACATCCGCATTGGTGGCGGATATATTGCTGATTGTAGTGGTTTCGCCAATCGAATTATTATCGGTACATACTCTGATCTGTAAAGTAGATCCCATTAGCCCTGAGGTGCCAAAATTAGTTAAACTCCCATCCTCACCAGCACTGTTTCCTACATAGGAAACTGTGCGAGGTCCACCTCCTACGGCATTGGGAAGTTCCACCCAGCTTCCTCCATCAATTCGATACTGCACCGCGATAAAATCTTTCGAACCGACTCCAGAAGCATTATAATCTTCATAGCTTAACCAGGAGAGGTCCAACTCAAAAGAGGCACTGGCGCCGGTAATGTTAAGGACTGGACCAATCCAACAGGCTTCTTCATCTATATCTGACACCACGAGTTGATTAGATGCATTGGTGGCAAATGGCTCAGCTCCAATGCCCGATAGATTCCCTTCTATGGTCCAGTTCACCCCGGAAAAATCATTTGACAAACAGCTTGTACCCACAGTGCCGTTACAGGGACCGGAAAGGATCCCTTTATTTGCTATCGGAAATGTTTCAGAATATTGGGCGTGCAGATTTGTTGCGATCAATAAGAGGAACAATATAATCTGGAATGCTGATCTCATAGATTTTTTGTGTTTGAAAGTTATAGTGATAAAAGAAACCGACGCACAAAGACCTGACCGGAAGCGGTAATTTCGGGTAACTGAATCCACCAGAAAGAAATGCTATTTGCAGAAAATAGAAGTCCGTATTTACTTTAGAGATTTGGAGATTCATTGGGTGTCTCTGGGGGGTATTTATAATTCAAATACGTAGTTTGGATCTGTATAGGTTATGGCGCTCATGTTTAGAGGTCCATATTTCAGCTTTAAGTTAGGAAATAAAGTTCGATATTTTACCCACAGGTTGACACGCACCTAATTATTAAACATTAATTAATGTGGTGAAGCGGCATTATGAATTCAGAAATTGGTACTGTTGAGTTAAAGAATTTTGAGCAAAAATTCAAACCAACCTATTTCAAAAAAAGACATGTCCACCAGAACCAGCTTAAGCACAAAACGACTAATCAAAATTTACCAGATTTATCCTCCTTCGCCAATTTTCGTTGCTTTCATTTGTACTGTTGATTTATCCACCTTTATAAGCTCAATGTTATTTCCATCAATTTGAAAATAGTTTTTTTCGGTCCAGGACCAACTTTGGCCGGCCCGCATATTCATGCCTTCGGCTTTAAATGATATTTCAAGATTACTTCCCCCGCGCG
>JAGQWZ010000038.1 GCA_020436835.1 Saprospiraceae bacterium
ATTCTACCGACAACCATCCATCAAATATCTCTCTCAGGCTGCAGACAGATCTCTTTTTCCTTTCATTTTCACCAAGGGGAAGCCATCCTATATTTCAAAAGAGAATTTCAGTGGTACGCTGGTCAATATGTTGAGAGAAGCCGGAAGAGGCATACATGACTGGGGAAAGATCAGTTACAGTGTTGAATACAATGCATTACATTTTGATCGACATACGGACAGGCAGCTCAAAGCCTTCCTCCAAGATGCGGACGATGACATGGAGGTATTCATCATTAAACTGGAAGCTTGGTATCAGGAGATGATGGACCGAACCAATGGTTGGTACAAGCGAAAAATGCAGCTGGTAATCTTTGGGATTGGACTTATAGTGGTAACCATTCTCAATGTCGACACTTTGGAAGTGGTTCGTCTGTTGTCCGAAGATCAGGAGAAGCGGGAGCAATTTGTTCGATTAGCCACGGCCGCTGCCGACGAGGATACCCAAATTGGTGAGATGATCGATCAATTGGACGAACAATACATCAGAAAAGAAATATTCGAAACTTTACAGGAAGTCTGGTCGGAGGTCGATCACGTTAATTTATATCTGGGGAGTGGTTGGGATTTCCCATTAGTGCCACGTTCGTATACCCTAAATTCGGCGCAACAAGTCGGTAGTGATCGCCTGAGAGATAGCCTCGAAATGACCAAAGATTCTTTGAACGCTTTGCAATTGATGCTCAAAGAATCCGATGCAATAGATTATGTCAACCTCAATACTTTACTCAGCAATATCCACGGGCAGGAAAGTTTGTACAATCGATTGATCAGGCAGATCAATGCTCAGTACCACCAATCGTTTATACAAATTGATACTTTCGTCCCGGTGGGAGAAACTTATCGGTTGGAAGGCCTTGTCCTGCCCTCCAGATGGGATAATGCCAAGTATATTATGCGTAGTAGTTCTCCGCTGAAATCAAAATTCTGGGGTTTTATAATTACCGCTCTGGCCTTGAGCCTGGGAGCTCCATTCTGGTTCGATCTGCTGAAAAAGCTGGTCGCCATTCGCAAGGCAGGTGTCAATCCGGAGGAAAAAGAACCCAAAAAAACGGATCTGATGGACGAGTGGATTATGAAAAGAAGAGAAAAGAGTCAACTTGGCAAAACCATTAAAAATGCAGCTCCAGTTGAGATCGCCTTGGCTCACCACCAATCCAGTTGGGAAAGCATTCCGGGAGTAATTGCCGTGAACAGCGTCCTGAATAGACGGGGTAAACGAACCGGCCAATTCAAGATTGAGGTTATTCATCATTCCGGGACAGACGTAACCACCATCCCCGAGGAGGTCCATCTGAAAAGCCTGGACGCGAAAATAAAAATTGATAAGAAGCTGGGCGAGTACGCTATCTATCAGGAAGGCGAGCAACCTACAGAAAATGAAACGCACGACGACCGTAGGCCCTATGCCATCAAAAGGGCCATGCGGGGTACCGTGGCTGGTAAACTAAAGAACCTGGATTCCAAGCAAGTGGCTATTCTTACCTGTGCCCATGTATTGAGTGAAAACGGAAGTTCTATCGTTTACGACGGTCGGGAAGAAATCAAAAAGCTAGGTAGGATCAACAAGATGATCTGGTCGAACTTTCTGGATGCAGGTGTTGTCGATCTGACCGATGATCATGTTATCCGGCGTTTTCCCCACATCCCGCCTCTTTACACGGTAGAAACCCGGGATATGACAAAAAAAACGAAGGTTTTTATTGTCCGTTCTGATAAGACTAAGGTAGAGGCCCGTATCGTGCACAATGATTATGAGTATGTTTTTGACGATCGAAAAGGCGAGCTGTACAAACTCAAACACCTGATTGCTATATCCAACGAAAAAAACGAAATGGTCACCCAGGATGGTGACTCCGGTGCTTTGGTGATCACGGAAAACGGCAAATCAGTAGGTATCGTCATCGGTGGCTATGAAAGAAAAAACGGCAAAGGCAGAAGCTTCGTATTGCCCATGAAAGTCATTTTACAGGCCTTAAACCTGGAAGTAATACAAAATTAAGATTTTGATTATGAGAATAATAGCTAAACTCCCATGCCTGCTATTCATATTGTGGTTGTCACCGCTGGTAGTGACATCTCAGGAAGAAAACACTTATGAGTGGAAGGTGACAGAGAACGA
>JAGQWZ010000364.1 GCA_020436835.1 Saprospiraceae bacterium
CATTTGCAAACACAGGAGTTCTTAAATGAGCCCGGCAATCCAAATTCTTTGAGCTATAATCATGTCACCAGTTTTCTTGATGATCCCAACGATCCTGATCAATATCTATGGATTTCAACGAAAGGAGGTGGCATTAATCGAATGAATAAATCCGAACGCACGTTTATCCACTTTGATAAAGACAAAGGACTTCCCGATAATATCGTTTACGGAGTTTTGGCTGATAAGCAAGGACATATTTGGGGCAGTACCAATCAAGGGCTCTTCTGCATGCTGCAAGACTCCAGTGGTGAATTCTACTTTCGCAACTTTTCAAAATCCGATGGCCTGCAAGAAAATGAATTTAACTCGGGTGCTTTTGCCAGGCTACCGGATGGAAGGCTGGTATTTGGAGGAATCAATGGATACAACATCTTTGATCCGGAGATCATTTTGACTCCTGAATTACATGCGCCGACAATGATAACGAACCTTCTTGTCAACAATCAGCCTGTTCGGCCCAACGATGATTCTGGCATCTTGGAGGAGCCAATTGAATATGCAAATAAGATTCGATTACCGCCTTCGGCTAAAATCTTCACCTTGCAATTTGCCGCTTTGAATTATTTTAAGTCCGATCGGGTGAAATACCGTTACCTATTGGAAGGTGCTCACGATCATTGGGTGGAGAATGGCCAAAACCGGACAGCAACTTTTGTCCAATTAAAACCCAAAGAATATACATTTCGTGTACAGGGATCGAATAGTCAGGGACTCTGGAGTGATCAAGTGGCAGAGTTGCGTATCCAAATCATTCCACCCTGGTGGAGATCATCATGGGCGACCATTCTATACCTGTCTCTAGGGGTAGGGGCCATTTGGATCGCATTTCGGATTATTGTCTACCGCTCCAATCTCAGACGGCAGCTAGCCTACGAAAAAAAAGAGGCAGAGCGAGTCAAGGAATTGGATAGTTTAAAAACCCAGCTTTATATGAACATGACCCATGAGTTCCGAACGCCGCTGACGGTCATCCTGGGAATGGCCAGGCAGATTCAGGAAAATCCAAAAGATAATTTTCGATCCGGATTGGAAATGATTATCCGCAATGGACAAAATCTCCTGGGTATGGTTAACCGCATGCTAAGTCTTTCGAAACTGGAAAATGGCAAAATGACCCTTGAGCTGGCTTCCGGGGACATTATTGCTTTCATGCGGAATATTGTGGAGGCATTTCGTTCTTTTCTGTCAAATAAAAACATCCAGACCCATTTTTTGCCGGAGGTCGATCAGGTCTGGATGGAATATGATCCGGATAAATTGCAGCAGGTAATTTCCAATCTGATATCTAATGCCTATAAATTTACCCCGGAAGGAGGACATATCTATTTCACTGTCCGAAGACAGGATGAAATGTTATTGGTTAAAATTAAGGATACCGGGTCCGGTATCTCTGCAAATCACCTGGATAAAGTCTTTGACCGGTTTTATCAGGCAGACGAAAGTGTGACCAGGAAACACGAAGGTACAGGCATCGGTTTAGCCCTATGTAAGGAATTGGTTGCATTGATGAAAGGTGAAATATCCGTGCTTAGCCCACCGGTGGGTGCACGCAAGGGAACGGAATTTACCGTCCAAATACCGATCAAAGAAGTGATACCAGCTCATGGTATAAAAGCTATTCCACTAGCATCATCATCTGATCTAAGCCAAAGCATAATGAAGGATGCCATTTCAAAGACAGTTGATATGGAAGAATTGGTTGATCCAATGACCACTGCCGAAGAAACAATCCCTTTAATCCTTCTGGTAGAAGATAATCCCGATGTAGCTGGATACATAGCGGCATGTCTGGCAGACTTTCGATTGTTGGTGGCCGGAAATGGGAAAGAAGGTTTTGAACTAGCCCGTGAATATGTACCGGACATCATCGTCAGTGATGTGATGATGCCGGAGATGGATGGTTTCACTTTCTGTGAAAAAATAAAATCTGACGAACAAACCAATCACATACCGGTAATCCTGCTAACCGCCAGGGCAGACTTCGACAGCAAAATGGAAGGGCTGCAGCACGGAGCCAACGCTTATCTCGCCAAACCCTTCGAGAAACAGGAACTGTTGGTCACTATCCAAAACCTGATCACCCTCCGGGATAAGTCAAAACGGCATTACCAAAGGATGACCGGACTGAGAGTTCAGACAGGCGCAGAAATAGAGGAGGATACCCTCAGCAATCCGGATGATCCATTTCTGGTTAAAGTACGGGAGGCTATTGCAGAAAATATCAGTGATTTTAATTTTAATGTCGAGCAACTGGCTGGTATAGTGCATCTTAGTCATTCACAATTAGCGCGAAAACTCGATGCTCTGATTGGTTATTCTCCTAACCAACTCATCCGCCATCTGCGCCTGGATAAGGCAAAACAACTGCTAAGGAACTCGGATCTAAGCATCGGCTCGATCGCGTACGAATGCGGTTTTATTGACCCCAGTTATTTTTCGCGGGTATTTAAAAAAGAAGTAGGAGAAACGCCGGCCGGTTGGAGAAGTGCGGAGGTATCTGACTAGAATCTTCAGTGTTTCTAAACTGGTGCCCCTTTGTTTTATCTGACTATTCTTGATAAGTTCTCAACAAGAGCGGATTATCTCGTTTTAGAATCCCTGATTCCGGTCACCAGGCTAAACTGGGCCGGCATCAACTATCTGCAAAAATTGACCGGATTTCATGCTGGCTTTCCCCACTTACTTTTATAATTTTCATGCTGAGTTTATGGCGAAAGGCTAAAAAAACTGACGCTTTATTCTCCCTACGCACAAAGGCCTGAATGCGGCAAAGATTATATCCGTCTGTTTTGACTCTTCTTCCAATAAAATTACCGGATGAATAAATCAAGTCAATAATTCAACATCCTCGTAAGTATAAAAATTAAAGTCTCATTTAAGGCGAAAAAACTATTTTTCCAGCAGTTTACTTGGTGTTTCTCCGAAGAACTCTTTAAATGATTTAGAAAAATAGGAGAGGTTGGAGTAGCCCACTTCGTATGCGATCTCTGAAATATTACCGGTCTTCGCATCTAACAATACTTTGGCCCGTTGCAACCGCATTTCTCTGATCAGTTGATTGGGTGATTTATCGACCAATGCTTTTAATTTACGATGTAGTTGTGATCGGCTAAATCCTACCGCCCGGGCAAGATCATCCACTGAAAAAAATTCATCACTAAGGTGATCTTTAATAACCGTCTGGACCTGTTGGAAAAAACGGTCATCCATCGAGGATAATTTAAGCCCGGAAACGACAGCGGATCCCAGATGCTGAAATTGCTTCCAGATTTCTTCCCTGGCCTGAATCAGGTTTTTCATTCTAATTAAGAGTTCATCCTCTGAAAAAGGCTTGGTCATGTAAGCATCTGCTCCCTGGCGTAAACCAGACATCTTATTTTCCTGCCCGGCCTTCGCAGTCAGGAGAATGACCGGAATGTGACTCGTCTTTATGTTTGATTTTAACCGGTGCGTCAGTTCATACCCATCTCTTCTGGGCATCATGACATCACTGATGATAATATTTGGTAACCGGTCAATAGCTATTTTTTCTGCCTGTTCTCCATCCTCTGCCATCAGCACCTGGTATTCCGGAGATAAAATCTGACTTATAAATTCACGCAATTCTTCATGGTCTTCTACTATCAGTGCTTCCGGCTGTTCGCTCTGTTCTATTTCCTCTTTTTCTTCGGCCGGTAAAAGCGAACCATTTTGCCCTTGATTCATAATCGATCCGTTCACCGGAGCCTTGACTGATGAGGGTAATCGATCAAGGGTGTAGGGAAGCCTCACTATAAACTTGGTTCCACTACCTTCCACACTATCCACTTTGATCTGCCCCTGATGTAAACCAACCAGTTCGCGAGTGAGCGCCAATCCGATTCCGCTACCTTTCGCTTCATTGCCTTCAATCCGGTAAAACCGGTCAAAAATCTTATCTACCTCATCCGGATGAATGCCTCTACCGGTGTCAGATACTTCCAGGATAATGAAGTCCCCCTCGACCTGCATGCGAAAACCCACCGTACCACCTTGCGGAGTAAACTTAAATGCATTGGACAGAAGATTGCTTACAATTTTGCCCAGTTTATCTTCGTCAAAGTAGGCCCCGGCAGGTTCAGCCGGAAAGATTGTATTAAAGTGGATGTTTTTTTGTCGGGCTATGGACTCAAAATCTAAAACGATCGTGCGGACAAACTGAACCAGGGCATCGCACTTCAGGTGTAAAAGTACGTGTCCGCTTTCCACTTTGGAGAGATCCAGTAATTGTTCCACCAGATTCTGTAACCTGGTGGCATTCCGACGGATAATGTCTATGGATTTTTTCGGTATCAGTGCCTCTTCGGTTTCAGTTTTATCGCCGGGATCAAAACGATTCAGCATTCCCAGGATTAGGGTTAATGGGGTCCGGAATTCATGGCTAACGTTCGCGAAAAACCTTGATTTTAATTCATTCAGATCCTTAATATGCTGGATTTCGATCTTGGACTTTTCGGCTTCGAGTAATTCCAGTTGAGCCCTTTTGAAGGCCTGGGCCTGCAACTGACTACGATAAGCCAGTCCAAAAGAATAGGCTATAATCTGGAGAAAAATGCCCCAGACAAAAGGATCAAAGGAGAGATTGATCAAACCCTGCTGCCAAACTCCACCTAAGATAGTGCTTAATGTGGCAATCATAGCACCAATACCAAAATAGCGGGCCAACGCATCCTTCCGGATGGCGAGTGCCAAAGCGAGAAAGAATCCGAAAAAAGTACAAATGCTAAGAAATAAAAAATGGAATCCCATTTCCGGTGAGGTTAAACCTAATTTTTTGATGGAGATCATACTTAAATTGATCACCATTTCCAGTAGCAAAAACCCCGCTATACCGAGGATCCATTTGTCAAAGACCGGATATCTTTTCCTGGTATCAATAAAAGCCCGGCCAAAAAACCAAAAGGTGATCCAGATCAAATTAGAACATAACATCCACAATGAAAACCGAATTCCCGGATAATTGCCTATGATGAATTCATTTGGAATACCCAGATCAACGACCATGGATAGTGATAAAAATGACGTAAAAAGCCATAGGGAAAACAGGCCGTAGACTTTTCTGCGTAAGTAGAGGAAAAGAGAAAAATGATAAATCAATAAAATAAAAACCGCTCCCAACATGAATCGGATCATGAATGAACGTGAACTGGCAGCCCACTCGTGATTTTCAAAATCTTTTTGACAGAGGGTAAAATTGATGATTGGAGGGAATCCAAAACTGGTTCCCTCAATCCGAGTAATTAATTGTATGGTGTCATTTTTAGATAAATCAATCCGGACCCTTCCCAGATTCCAACGTTCCTTAATTTCTTTTTCGGATTTCCGGTAATCAGCTCCCGATTTCTTGTGAAATAGCATCTCGTTTTTGCGGAAACCAAATACGTCAATCTTACCATTTCCACGGGACCATCCCGTAGTATACGGATACTGCCGTTCAAACTGAAGTATCCAATCGCTCAATCCGGTTTGGGAGGTCAAGCTGACTTTTACCCAATAAGCCGAACTGCTGTGGAGTGATTGATCAAACCGCTCCCACGGCTGGAAATGCAAATCAGCTCTGGCTTGTAAAGAATCCAAAGAAAAATCTTTCGTAGTGTCCTCCCAAACCATCAGATATTTGTCAAGGGAATGCACCGGATAGGAAGTATCGACCTCATAAACCGGTTGCGATAGCATTTGCACGCTATCCAGCAGTAGGATAAAGATCCAAAAGACATTACGATTATCCATAATCTGATCTCTGATTATTCGAAGCCGACTTTGCTACTTTTCACTGATAAATTGAGTAAAGAACCCCGGTCCAAGATTATGTTTCCAAAACAAAGCTTAAGGAAAATCAAGGATTTGATACTTTGATCCGATACTCCCTATTTCAGTTCAATCCTTAGTCTTGGTTAATCCAAGATATAAAACAAATGCCAACGCTATCAGGCCGACAAGCCTGATGGAGCTAAGGATTTGCCACTTACTACCCCGCGCAACCAAATCGGAGTCGATCCGGTCTGCAAAATCGGCACCTAAGATATCCATCAGTTCAGGGACAAAATACAACCCGGTTGCCACCAAAATCAAAAAGTAACCGGCAAATGCGATTAGCAGATTGGATTTACGGGGTGTCTTCCAGTTCCAAATGAGATTAACTATGAAAATGAGCAGGGTTACCGGGTGAATCATAGTCCAGAAGATACCGGGATTGACTCCATAGTTACCCTGGAACATAGATAATGATTGAGGTGGAGCGGCATACGCTTTTGGCCAGATAACCAGATGTTCGAAAATAGCTGCACCGATAATGACCGAGAAAGCAAGACAAGCCAAGCTATAAGTCAGATTTTTAACCAGGGTCAGATTGATTCCCTGCTTCTGAAGACCGGATGCTGAGGTTAGGGAAATACTTGATTTCATATGCATGTTTTTAGTTATTGAAAATATGCTACAAATATGCTCTTAAGGATAGGCGAAG
Organism: Saprospiraceae bacterium; assembly: GCA_020436835.1. Taxonomy (GTDB): domain Bacteria; phylum Bacteroidota; class Bacteroidia; order Chitinophagales; family Saprospiraceae; genus JABDMH01. Next base: position 6,524 of record JAGQWZ010000364.1, read on the forward strand.
GGTTATAAGAATTGTCGCATTTCTTGATAGATTTTGCTCATTTGACTTCATGAACCGGTATCCGTGCTCAGGGGAAGGGGGTTTGACGCACCACTACCCAGCCTAAAAGTCAATCCAGGGCTGTTGCGGAATCGATTCCCATGGCATCAGCTGGTCTAAAGCCAAGTACAGCATGGAAGACATGGCAATGATAAGTGATATTGAAGGTCCACATCAATTATCACAAATAAGCAGGTGAAAAATCCAATGATTTGACTTTTGGTACAGCATGCAACTCTTACCTAGCATATGAAACTCCATGAGAGGAATGAAGTATGGCTCCCCGTACAATACCGGTGGGCTACAATATTTAACTGAGTAGTATAAATTAGATTATTCTGTGGCAGATCAAATCCGGAACTACCCGTCCGAAGGACGCCCAGTTGGGGAGGCAGACATAGTCAAGCTAAGTAAGCTTGATGATGACTCCGTCGACCATAGCCTCAGAGATCGGATCAAAGAGCTGGTTCAAAAGAAGTCAATTTATTCACTCGTTTTGAATGTCATAGGACTCTAAGTAATCGCTCCCGGATCAGTTAAAACAACAGATACAATCGGTAAATAGAAACGGGAGAAAAGTCTCCCTGCTATGACTGATAAATTGTAGCCGTCCCGGATAAAGAAATTTCTTTATCCACTAAATCGATTCAAACGAAATCCAACTCGTTCCATCTGGTTATTGCTCCAAAGCAAGTAATGCTTGATGAGGTTTGGATCACGATCAAACTTTATCAATCATTTCACTACCTTTCACTTATTAATAAAGTTAGTTTCATAGTTGACCATACCAAAGAAACAAACCAAACCCAAGATTGCGATCTTTGGCCTTTACAAAACTGGCACAACCGCCCTATTTTCAAACGTAAAAAACTCCCTGGATTATAGCCCGAGATGCCTCTTCGAATCGAAAGAGTATATGAGCTCTGAGAAGGATGAGGATCAGGGAGTATTGGCCAAAGTCATCCTGGGAGCACACGACACCAACTATGCATCCTTTCAGCAATTCGATAAAAAAATTTTGATCATAAGAGATCCCAGAGATTGGCTCATCAGTGGGTGCATTTTCCTCATTCAGCAAATACCGGAGATCTACCAAAATAGAGATGTTCTTGATCATATCCGCCATTATTTACATCTAAAAGAAAAGATGCCCAGCTTGTGTCCATTCTATGACCTTTTGGAATTTGTCCTGGGATTTTCAGGGCTAAAGAATGTTGAAAGCTTTAAAAGATGGGTAAAAACCCTGCATCGTGATTTCATCGATTTTTCAACTGCAGACAAATCGATATTTAAAATATTTTACGAGGACTTTGTCGACAGGAAAACGGGAAGACTTTCCGAATATCTGAGCATTAGGATTTCCGATGATCTGACCCTGGAGAAGGCACATGCACATGTACCCCGTACGAAGGGATATGGAAATTGGCGGGATTGGTATACCCAAAAAGATATTGATTTACTCAGGCCATTATTTGAAGACTATCTTAATCATTTCGGATACGATCCTCAATTTAATCTGCATGTAAAACCTATGATCCGTCCGGAAGACTGTTCCGAATATGTAGAAAAAATCATTGCCTTGAGACTCGCAGGGATCAAAACCAGCACTAAGGTGTAAGGATGTTAGATAGTCAGAAGATATTTGGAGTGCGATATAAAAATAAACCCAGCTAAAGTCTGCTCATGACTAAAAGTATTTCTTTAATCATTGTGCATTATCACACTCCCGACCTTTTATTCAATATGCTAAATTCTTTCTCCGCCCACTATCATGAAGTAAGGGAGTACTCATTTGAATTTATTATTGTAAATAATGGCGGCGACCCTGACATTGTCAAATCGATCACTTTACCAGGTCCCGTTCATATCATTAGTCCTGAAGGGAATTCAGGATATGCCGGCGGGATCAATCTGGGAGTGCTTCACTCATCTGGAGATATTCTATTTCTAATGAACGCCGATTTAATTTTTCATAGTCAGAGCCTGGTTTCTCTGCTCAAATCTTTGGAAGAGGCTGATATTGCAGGTCCTCAGTTTTATTGGGAATCCCGGTGCCAGATTTATCTGCCTCCAACTGAGCCCTATTCTTTCATATACAATCTGATGAAAATCTTGTCGGACAGCGATGAATTTTTCCTGCACATATTGCAAAAATTGTGGAGAAAATACACCTACCGCCACATCTTAACATCAAAGGCCATAGAAAGCTACCAACTTTCAGGCGCAATGCTCGGAATAAGACGTTCCTGCTGGCTCGAAGTGGGCCCCTTTGATGAACAATTCAAATTATATTTTGAAGAAGTAGATTGGCTACTCCGATCACGCAAACAGGGTTTCCGGGCGGTATTTCAACCAAAATCAAAAGTCACTCATTTATACAATCAATCATCGAAAAAAGAACGATTATCGAGACATTGGTTCGAAAAGTCCTCTCACTATTTTGCCATCAAACACCATCATGGTGTTAGTCGTAAAATTACCGGTTGGATACAAAAAAATATCGGAAGAAATTCACACGCTGATATTAACTGTTGGGAACGCATCAGGAAATCGAAATTCGATCATTTTGAACCACTGCCCCTTTCTCAGCTCCAATTAGAACCGGGGGATACCTATTTCCTCGAAATATCCGTCTTCAAAAGTTTTGTTCCGTCCGCAATTTTTGTTATCGACGATACCTTTCAGGCAAGTGACTGGATCTTACCAAATGAAGTTTGGAAGAACCTGGAACCGGGCGCCTACTATTTCCGAATCGTAGATTCAAATGGGTGGAAATTATTACCTTGAGCGCCTGAAAAAGGTAGATTGATGCGGAGAATGTGCTTTGGCTTATATCTTAATTCCCTGGGAAATTACTTTCATGTAGAGATAAAAGATCTGGTCAAGGTCGGTCTATCGGATAAATATCCAGTAAAAGAATACGATGAGAACCAAGGCTTCTCCCCGGATGTAGATTGGCACATCATCATTGCACCACACGAATTTTTCATACTGGGCAATGGAACCACTTTCGACACGCTCAAAAAGTGGCCCGACAATATCATCCTTGTTACTACTGAGCAACCGGGTACGCCCTGGTTCAACCGGACGGAAAAATATTACAAATATGCCAAGGCAATCTGGGATATCGATGCTTTGACCGCACAACATTTGCAAACAAACGGGCTTCCCTGCCAGCATTTGGGATTGGGATATCATCCCGGACATCAAATTTTTCAGGAAGTACCACGCTTGCCAACTCAACCGGATTATTATTTCGGGCAGGATATTGAATCCAGTGCATCCGGCCTACATGGAAAGCTTTCAGATAGACCCATTGATATCTTTTTTGTCGGAGCCTGGACTCCACGCCGGAGCAAGATGTTTGCAAAATTGAGTCAGGTAATCGGAATTTCTAATTCTGTAATTCTCTTAATAGATACATCCAAACCTCTTCGGCCGGGACACAATTTTTCATTAAGTACAGAGCTTATTTGCGGCCTGGAACAACGCGCCAAAATGATACTTAATATACATCGGGATGACAGGACGTACTTCGAATCGCACAGGATTTTACTGCATGGTATCGGCCAAGGGGCATTGGTATTGAGTGAACCATGTACGGAAGATCCAACATTTGGAAGCGAGGAAATTCTTTTTGCCCCTGTTGAGGAAATGTCCGCCCTGATCAAGGAATTTTTAGGACAGAAGAATCTGGAATCGGCTAATGAAGCCGCAAGGAAAGCCACTCACTCTTTTCGCTCGAAACGGAGATTTGAGTACGTCATTGAAAGTTTGGTTGATCAGCTTCCAATCCAATACAATGTTTAGAGCAGTATATCAATACCGGAACATCTGGAGAAGGGCCTCAGCCGTGTCTGTAATCATAACTAATTACAATTATGAAAGATTTATCCTGGAATGCCTAGAATCCCTGTTGAACCAACAACTTAAAGGTTTCGAATTACATATTGTCGATGATCATTCCACCGACAATTCCCTGGAGATCATCAGGAACTGGTCATTTCAGAACCGGAAAAAATTTAAAAAAATTTCACTGCTGGCTATGCACAAAAATAGTGGCCCAGCCATAGCCAGAAATGTAGGAATTCAACAATCTACTGGTAGATATTGCTTCATGTTGGACGCTGATAACATCCTGTTTCCGAACTGTTTGAATAAACTCGTCGATGCATTGGATAATTCATCCGCTGAGTTTTCATATTCCATTATTAGTAAATTTGATATGGTAGAAGAATGCCTGTGTTTTTTACCTTGGGACACGGAAAGGTTGAGGAATGGGAACTACATTGATACTATGGCTATGGTTCGTAAATCCTGGTTCCAGAAAATCGGATATTATTCAAATAATCCCTGCACAAAACTGGGATGGGAAGATTATGACTTATGGATAAAGACCGCTCTTAATGGAGGCAGAGGAATTCTGGTACCTCAGATTCTAGCTAAATATAGAGTGCATCCTACTTCGCGTTCGTTTACAACCCAAAATCCCAATGCTGAATTTCTCAGAAAAATATTAAAGGAAGAATATCCTGCTTTTTGGGGATGAAAATAGCTATATCTAGCAAAATTGTAATGAAAGAAGCTATATCTACTGATTTTATTATAAGACCTTATAGGCCAGGTGACGAAAAAGCAATTAATGAACGATTTAATCAGATATTCGGACTTCATCGCGATTTGAAAGAATGGTATTGGAAATTTCAATCTTCGAATGAATCTCAAATATTGTTGGCATTCGACTTAAATCGAAATTTGGTAAGCCATTTTGGAGTACTAAAAGAGGATTTTATCTATAATGGAAAGATTTACCATGCAGGACATTCTGTGGATAATTTTAGCGCAAGAATACCAGCTGCAGTCCAGCAGGGTATCTTCTATAAATTAGCTCAACAATTCTTTGATAAACATGGCAATCCGGAAGAGTTTTCCATAATATATGGATTCCCGGGAACCAGAAATTTAAGACTAGGTATTCATAAGTTAAACTATGGTACACCATTTCCAATCAGATACTGGGAAAAATCACTAACAGAAACAACTTTTTCAAAGTTGGATCGAATTAAGGATAACCATGATATACATTCTAAAAAAATTGATCAGCTCTGGCAAAAAGCATCCCGCAGATACTCTGTCAGTATCGTAAGAGATAGTTTATGGATAAAAAAACGCTATGTTTCCCGACCGGCCAATAATTATCGGTTTCTAAGAACCAAGTATTGGGGTGCATATTCCAGTTTTTGTGTTTATACTTGTGAAGAAGACAATCTCCAAGTAGTAGATTTAATCTGGGACGGTAGACGAAAGAAAGACCTGGAAAAATTGGAAGAATTGTTAACAAGAATTGCATTTCAGTCACGGGCTTTAAGGATAAGCATGTGGTTATCCGGTGACCCGGAGGCTGAAAAAATCTTTGCAAAAAAGGGTTGGCGACAATTTCAGGAACCTCATGATCTACATCTGGTCATATTATCTTTTAACAAGGAAATGAAGAAACAAATGCTATTCGATCACTTTTATCTTACCAAGGGGTGTACCGATATAATTTAAATCAATTGAAATGCAGCTTATTTCCTAGATTGTAACATTTAAATATGTCCCCACTGATTGACCAAAATGAACTGATTCTGGAGCCTTTCCTCCAGTATAAGCCTAACTCAATCTATAATCCAATTACAGATATTACCATTCATGAGAATGATCCCCTCTTTGACTCTATCATTACCTCTTTAAAAAGTTCATATCTGGTGGTCCCAGATCACCACATGAATGAAATGGTAGAAAAGCAGTGGTTAATTGGCAAGAACATAGATATACTACCTCGATATCGTCTAAAGATCGTAAATATCGAGGGTAATTCGCATTGTAATCAACATTGTTACTTTTGTCCTGTATCCAAACACCCAAGACCAATTCATACGATGTCTATGGAGTTGTACGAAACTATTGTAGAAAAAGTTAGTCATTTTAGAAAGACGATTCAGGGAGTTTTCATGATTAATTACAACGAACCAACCGTGGATAAGTACTTTCTGGAGAGGATAAAAATCCTTAAGAAATATGAACTGCCAGTCTGTATAAATACCAATGCCAGCGGGTTTAATAAATCCAAGGCGGATGCAATATTGAATATGGGAGGACTTCGTTATCTCTCTGTCAACTTATCCACTCTCAATCCCGAACGCTATAATTGGGAGAGAGGTAGTAAACATTTGGAAAAGGTCCTTAAAAATATCAGGTATTTGAGTTCGATACCCATTGCAGAGGAAATGGCTATTGCTGTTTTGGGGGAGAATGATGAAACGCACAAGAAAAATTTCAGAGAGATCCAGGAGGCTTTTGTGGGTGGTTACTTTGAGACTAAATTCTTTGAAATTATGGATCGGGCCGGAGCACTCGATGTAGGTCAATCTCCAGAAGAACCAATTAAATATCTGAAGGGTTGTGGAAATTTGGGATCTCGACCCGTACAACATCTCACTGTTAACGCACAGGGAGAATGTGTCATGTGTTGTGAGGACTATTATGAAGAATATAAAGTGGGTGACTTAAGAACCCAGTCTGTGGAAGAAGTACTTACCGGAGAAAGGATATGTAAGATCAGGGCAATGCTCTATGGTATAGAAGAGGCACCGGAAGATTTTATATGTCGAAAATGTATTTTCGCCTTGTCTTGCCCTAAGAAATCTGGATAAAATTAGGCTCATGAGGATCTACTTTCTTGTACCGGATCATGAGATACCTAGCTGGGGCATAGGCATGATTTATCATTTGGCAATTAGCTCGATAGATTTGGGATTGGATGCTCAAATTTTGAGAATGAGCGAAAGCACCTCGGTACCGGCCTGGTTAAATGCGATTGTACAACAATCGACGCTTCCAGCAATTAAAAATCAAATCAGCAATAGCGACATACTCATTATACCGGAAATTTTGGTTGCAGATCTTAAAGTACAATTATTGAGAGCGAGGAAAGTAGTTTTAATCCAGGGTAGTGTAATGATTCCCATCGGTTTAAAATCTTATGCAGATTATCAGGCCCTGGGATATGTTCATGCGATCGCGATTATGCCACACATCAGGAAAGTATTACAAAATTTCTGGCCGATTCATACCACAATTATTTCTCCCTTTATTGCAGAATATTTTTTCATTACGCAGGAACGCGAAGAAATCAGGGCTCGAAAAAAGCAAATCCTGCTCTACCCCAAACCCGGATATAGGGAAGCA
>JAGQWZ010000365.1 GCA_020436835.1 Saprospiraceae bacterium
CCGGCAACCTGCTTTACAGTCGCGGAGCCATCATGGATTATTCCGAACGTAAAAAGCTTGAAGAAGATCTGGAGCTCGCCCGGCAATCTGCAGAAAAATCAGTGGTGCTAAAAGAACAATTTGTGGCGAATATCAGTCATGAGATCCGGACTCCCTTAAATGCTATTTTAGGCTTTTCCAATTTATTACAACGAACAGATCTGCAAAATGATCAGGTTGAATTTGCCAGAAATATTCAGATGAGCAGCGAAAATCTGCTGGCAATAATCAATGATATTCTAGATTTTTCCAAGATCGAAGCCGGAATGCTGCACCTGGATAAAGTACCGTTCTCTCTCCCCGCCCTGATCCACTCGGTCCGTAATTTGTTTAATCTGAGAGCCAGAGAAAAAAAGCTGCGTTTTCAGGTGCACGTCGAAGACGGCCTGCCTGATAATTTAATCGGTGATCCTACCCGGATCACTCAGATCCTGGTCAATCTATTAGGGAATGCTTTTAAATTTACGGAGAAGGGCGAAATCAGTCTATCGGTAGCGGGTCGTAACGAAGAAGAAAATACCATGATGATTTCCTTTGAGGTAAAAGATACCGGTATCGGCATTCCTCAGGAAAAAATCGAAAAGATCTTTGAGCGCTTCGGCCAGGCTACCGCCGAAACCACTCGCAGGTTTGGAGGAACTGGCCTGGGGCTGACGATTTCCAAACAATTGGTTGAATTGCAGAACGGTACCATTACGGTGTCGAGCCAGGTTGGACAAGGTGCGACCTTCAGGGTAGAGATCCCTTATGAGATCGCGTCTGAAAAGGTGCAGTCTCCCCCGGTTTCTACTCCTCTTCAGGAAGTGAATGGCCACGAAGTGTCAGTCCTGATCGTGGAAGATAACCCGATGAACCAGAGAATCCTTGAACTTATTCTGGATGAATGGGGCATTCGACACCGGCATGCCAATAATGGATTACAGGCCATCAAATTGTTGAGCAAACAGGTATTTGACCTGGTATTCATGGATATACAGATGCCGGAAATGGATGGATATTCCACTGCTTCGATGATCCGGCAAAAGCTTCATTTGAAAGTTCCCATCATCGCGACCACTGCACATGCCTTTCCCGGGGAAAGAGAAAAATGCATCAGTTATGGAATGAATGATTACATTTCGAAACCCATCCATCAGGACGAATTGTACTCACTCATTTTGCGCTACATCGCCAAAGACACGGGCCAGACAGATGTATCCGCACAGTACTCAAAAGATAGCGCAGGATTCGACCGGCAATACATTCAGGACATCACCCAGGGAAGAACCGACACCATCGCCGAGATGGCAAATCTATTTATTGATCAATCGGAGAAGGAATTGGAGAAGATAGATGCTGCACTGAGAAGAAGAGATTTCTCGACCCTGGCCAAAGCTGCCCATAGCCTGAAAAGTACGACAGCTTACATGGGATTTAATAAAGACCTGGGAGAAAAAGTCACGCATTTGGAAATGAAGGCTTCCGGTACAAATCCCAAACTCGCGGAATTAAGATCTTTGATCACCGTCGTAAAAAAAAGTCGTGAAAAAGCGATCGAATTTCTCCGCACGGAATTTATCCACGAGGTATGATTTGTGCAGTAGTATTTAATCAGTTTCCAGTGGTTGATTAAAAATTTTAGAAAGTGTCTGATACAATTTTGGATGCTTTTTTTTAAAGAGGGCTGGTTGATTGAAGAAATATTCACTGACTACGCTAAGGAACTCGGCTTCATTGGTGGCACCATAGGGATTAATATCAGAGTCGGCGTCCTTAATTTTATTGATTTCTTCCTGCACCAGTTTTATCCATGGAATTACATAGGGTTCTTCAAAGAAAATTTCCGGAATACCGTCCGTTTCACCATCGGCTTTGTCCAACAAATGGACAAATTCGTGAATGCCTACATTTTGCTTTGAATGGTTGTTTCTAAATCCCTGGACAAGTGCGGGTTTCGATAGAATCATCATGCGGTTCATAGCACCGGTTCCGACCATTCCCAGTGCATTCTCATCCTGATGACCCGACTCCAGATCGGGGTTGAAACTCCGGTCATAAAGCAGTACCTCATTGAGGTTCCGGTACTCCCAGCCAGGGAAACCGAATAAAGGTATCACTGCACTGGACGCGACAAGAAGGCGATCCGTATCGTCTATTTCTATCCCGATTCCGGTGATTTGCACCCGCTCCAGAAACCGTAGTATCGAACGTTCAAATCTATTCTTGCCGGTTGCATTCAGATTGCGATAAAATCGTACCTCTTTCTCGAGAATCTTCTTCCAGGGAGAACTCATGGGCAAGGTTCCGTCTCCCTTTCTTCGCCGAAAAAGAAACCACCAGCTTAGTGCAAGGATTAGGATCAGTATTATGAAACTTAATATCTTCACAATCTTCTGATGATTAGGAAGGCCGCTCTATTCGTAATTATATCGCAATATTCGGGAGAATTTTTCAGACTTCTCAATGACTTTTCAGGAGATTTTTCCGGTAGATGATTTAAAATTCATTAAATAATCAAGCGGACACCACCTAATTGTTCCACCCGGTAGGGGAAATGGTTACCCGGAGAACCAATAAACATAAAGTTGACGGGAATTTTCCACTTTTTTGAGAGTTCCTGAATAAGCTCCGGTCCAAAGATACCCTTCACCTCCAAAAACTCAATATCGATGTCCGGGTATTCTCTATCCAGTACTTCGATATCGCTTTTTAATCTTTCCGGTATGTTTTCACCTTCGATGAGCACAGAAACAATCTTAAGCTTGCTGGTGTGTTCATTTTTCCGAATGTATTGCATGACCCGGTTTAAAACCGCCACATCATCATGGTTGGTGAAAAACACAAATTCCTGTGCATTAATCTCATCGATGAGTTTGAGAATTTTTTCATTCGCATTTTTGACAAATTTTTGAATCGGTTCGAAAAGGTATTTAATGACCTCGAGCAGTCCCCATAACAAGGTGGTCCGTCGAAGCATAATGCTTACCAGTAAAAATGCGGGAATAAAATATTCTAAGAATACTCCGAGATAGGGGGGATTCATAATGGCATTGCCCACGATTGCACAAAGCACGGCCAGTATCGCAATGAGGATTCCAACGGGCCGGGCGCGTTCTGGCCGGGGAAGCTGTTTTCTTTTGATCTTCAACAGGATATTACCTAAACCGAAAAGGGCCATCACCAGTAGGAAAGAAATCGTGTATACACCGGCGAGGGCTCCCAGCTCGCCTTCGGTAATGAAAAGAATGGACACACAAAGAAAAAAGAACATTATGATGATCCGGTAGGTTGAACCACGTTTGTTTTTTTTCAGCAGAAAATTAGGCAGGATGCGATCCAATGTCATCCGTTCCAGTAGGCCACTTACACCCACATAGGAGGTTAACACTGCCCCACTTAAAACCAGCGCCGCATCGATCGAGACGAGCGTAGACAACCAGTGTCCACCGACTTCTCCCCCCATAAAAGCCAATAGTGCTTCTTCATGGGTTTCTACCCCGGAGATGGGAATGATGGATAATGCGAGAAAAGCCATGAGAGGATTGAAAATACTGACGACAATCCACATATTTTTAAGGGTCTTTGGAAAGACACCATCCGCCTGTTCCTCAACAAAATTGGCTGAGCTTTCAAAGCCGGAAATTCCCAGCATTGCGGCGGCAAAACCGAAAAATAATGCCTTTTGAATACCACCTTCCACCGGGGTAGCATAGTTTTGGATCAGGGTGTCAAGGCCATTTTGAAGGAGAAAAAATCCACAGAATATCGCCAGAAGGCTTAGGGAAAAGAGATGAAACAGGAAGATGGCGATCGCTACTTTTGACGACTCGCCGATTCCCAGAATCGTTAATCCCATAAACAAAGCCAGCAGGACAATGGTGGTGCCAATAATGGGGATATCCTGAAAAATGCTGTGGACATAATGAATGGCCTCACTGGCAGATATTACTGCTGTGGCCATATATGAAAGAAGTGTAAGGGTGGCAGCCAGCGAGGCGGTAGATTTTCGGGTAGTGTTGAGTAGCGCATTGTACGCTCCACCGTTGAGGGGTAGAGCACCGACTACTTCACCGTATATTTTTCGAAATAAATAAAGTACGGCAGCGACTATAAGCAAAGCCAGCCATGCATACTGTTGAGCATAAATAATGGCCAACGCCGAAACATAAAGACAGGATGAGCTTATATCGTTACCACAGATTGCTGTGGCAGCCAGTTCGTTCAGCTTTTTTGTTTTAGTCAATCTTTGACTTTTTTACTTAATCCGGAATGTAGGGATTTATAGCGAATTTATTTTTTTGAGGATTGAAAAATCACTTTTTGCCAGGAGTTATTTGGTAGGGAGCATAAATGTCCGCTATTCAGACCATGACTACATGACCCGGTCCAACCCTCTCTTGAAGGTAAAATACACTACCTCCCCTCACATCACCAAAAATAAGACCGGACAGCTCAGGAAAGTCACATGAAACAGCAAACGGTCCTTCAACGAGTCAATACCCTGATTCACCGATAGATTATCCCAATTTACCGAAGATTGTGTTTTGGAGGTGACAGGCACATTAGCTTTGATAGTGTTATTCCAAATTGCAAATATTAAATGAATAGCCATTATGCAAGCGTCTGGTTCAAATGTGGGATTAATGACTGATGAAGATCTGATTGAAGAATTTCAGCATACCCACGCAAATGTCTTTTTTTCGGAATTATATGTTCGATACTATGAAAAGGTCAAATTGTATTGTCTCAAGTCCCTTGGCAATCTCTCCCTGGCAGAAGATATCAGCCAGGAAGTTATGTTAAAGGCTTACGAGAAGATTTCTTCTCTTCGCAATGCAAATTTGTGGGTGGCCTGGTTATTTAGCATTGCCCGCAATCAGGTGTTAAATCAGCACAAGCAAAGATCCCGGTGGCATCTGGAGAGGGAAGAATTAGCGTATAAAATTGCCGATGGGACCGATGATGTGGCGCGTAAGCTGGAGAAGGAATCCAAACTACAGGCACTACCATGTCTTCTTGATAATCCTGAAATGCGAATTTTGAAATTGAAATATATCGAAGGAAAGTCAATTGAACAGCTTTGCAGCCAAATGCATATGAAAGAAAGCGCCGTGAAAATGAAGCTCTTGCGGGATAGACAAAAAGTGGTAAAGATGTATGAAAGTCAACGGGCCTGGGCTTAAGTTGATTTTCATCCACGTACCAAATGTATTGTTGTTTTAATCTGCCGAAGAGTGCACACATGATCCAATATTTTTTATTAGAGAATTCTTTTTAGAAAATCGTGACTTTTAGTTTAAGTGTAGTCTTTTAAATACTGAGCAGAGAATAAGCATTAGGTTTCTGCTATGATTTAGTCTGTGATAAATCCTTAGTTTGTGAGTAGGCAGACTCGATCTGCAGTGAATTTGTGAGTTTTGATCCTTTGAATACAATGATATAGTTGTATTTCATGGCTAGTTCGTTGCAATAGAGAAGGTCAGGTATCTTTGATCCTGACCTTTTTCATTAGTGCCTTGTCCTCTGTTGAATGCAATATCTCAACATCTATTATTCCCGGGTACCCCACGACGGAGCAGCAGGCTGTACCAGCACGTTCAGGCACAGACAAATCAAATGAGTGCTGTCTGTGGCCGTTTCCCTTGCTTACAGGTGAGTGTGACAAGTTGTGCGGGAGCGGGAACTGCCAGGAGAGGAGGTATTTATTTCCCTCTGCTAGGCTCAACCTGGCAATATTCTGGTTTCCGGATATTCAGGTCCTTGACTTAGGAATAATTTTCCTGACTACCTCGTTGATCCCGAAAATTGGATTAGCGCTTACAAATGCTGAGAACGGCAAGTTGTTGAAAGTAACACTCAGTCAACGAAGTTGAATAAAATGTAAACAAATAGATGGATAATTATTTCGAAATCCTGACGCAGGTCTTTATTAAATCGAATAATAAGAACAGGTATGCTCCGGACCAGATGATTTTTGACTAAGGTATCCGCTTTGTTTTAACGTCAAAGCATTAAAAAGTGGAAACTGTGTGTGGGAATCATCTTTTTTGCAAAAAGGAAGAGCCGCTCTTTTTCTAAAAGCGGCTCCCGGTCGGGCGAGGAAAGAGACTGTCGGAGAGAAGAATAAACAATGATTATTGTTTGCCTCATGGCCTACTTCTCTCCTTGCCCGAAATAACAAAGAGACTTGGATTTCAGGTTGATTCTTTCATTGTCGTCTGTTGATTAATAAATTGGTCCATTTTCGCTTTTTGATCCCGGATCTGTTGCTCCGTGATATCTGCTCCTTCATCCAATTGGTCAAGGAGACGATCGCTTTCCTGAAGCAGCTTTTGCGCCTCTATTTTAGAGTGACCATGCATGTGCTTCTTTGCTCCCCGTATTGCATTTAGGGCTGCCTTGAAATGAGGATAATAGGAATCTGGTAACGGTACCTGGATCGAGTAAACATTCATATCCGTGGCATATTCATGTGCTACTGCCAATTCTGCCGCAGCCAATGCTTTCTGTAATTTTTCGATATCTTTCAAAGACCCATTTTCCACCTCGACAGAGATCGCCTCCAAATGATTAATGTCCTGACCCAGTCTTTTCTTCGGTTCTCCCTCCAGGAGAGATCCTTCTTGTATCAGAGCATCAATACCTTGCTTCAGTTGACTGACCACCTCAGCAGTCTGACTATTTTCAAATGCACGAACCGCGGCAGAGAAATGAATGTCGGATTGGTTGAGATCTTTTAATTTGTTTCCCTGGAAGGTCATTCCCGCTTCGGGCATATCTTTATTCTCAAATGCCTGATCTTGTTTGTCATGTGTTTTGGGTATCTGACAACTGGTTATTAACAAAAGACCAATTAGCCAAATATTTATCTTTCTGATTTTATTTAGATATTTCATGACGTTCCCTTTTTTATTTAATTCATTATAACAAATTCAATTAGCAGGAAGTCTTTCAATAGAATTGCAGCGCAAAAACCAGTGAGACAACGTGGTCTCACTGGTGGCCTCATCATTCTAAAACATTTCGATGGATTTCATTTTTTCAGGTATTATCGTTGGATGTTTGACTTTTTTGCCGGATTACCTTACCCGTCTCGTCCAATACGACTTCTTCTTGCATGCCGTTTTTTTGCAGCCAAATTTTGTAATGTGCGGTTTCCATACCATCGCGGTATGACCGCATACGGACTTTGTCTCCCTTGACAGCCCAGCCGGGAAAATCGCGGCCGATGGTGGCGAGTATATCGCCTGGCAATGCCGTATTTTTTAGTTTTTCAAAGGTGCTGATCAATTTGCCTTCTGCATCGTAGGTAGCACTGATCACCCCTGACTTGCCGACAAGCGTCACCACATAATCCTCATACTGCTTCCTATTGGTATTTTCATCGGAATCAACATATATTTGCCCATCTATCATGGTGATTGGAAGTCCTTCGTATTTTAGAATTTTCACATCCTTAAAATCTCGATCAAGTGCTTTCCATATCTTTTCCGGTACAGCCTTTTCATCAATTTTAGCGTGGAATAGCTCTTTCTGAGCCTTAGCAAGGGTTGAAAAGGTGACTAAAGCAACCAACAAAAAATTACTCTTTTTCATGGTTTAAATTTTAGGTTAATTAAAATTCAAATTTTAAGAAAGGATCTTCGGGACATGTTTCGTCACGGATAGACGATGTTTTAATTCATTAAAGTATTCTTAAAATTGAACGGTTAACCATTGCATTGGTGTGCGTTTTCTACCGGGGATTGATTTGTGGACTGCAAAGGAAAAATTTGGTGACTAATTACATTAATCAGGAATTTTCGTCTTGTAACAACTCTGTGGACTATGGCGGGACATAAGTAAATAGTAGGGGAAACCCGCAAGGTTCCTATTTTTGGTTATTGATCTTCAAAAAATGAGAGACTCCTTTTGACTGCCTAAAGCAGTTCAAAGCAAAAAAGGTGTTCATTAACCCTAAAAACTTCTGGATAATCATAAATGACGCTATGTGAGAGAAATCACAAAGATTTACTCGTATTGTAATTACTTTATTAAGATTTTTGTTTTCAGGTTTAAATGCTCTATTTTACTGTAAATTATCAAGATGGCTGAAATCACAATTGAGATTGGGAAACTATCATTCCTTGCAAATATATACGACACGCCAACCGGCCGGGCAATTATTGATGCGCTCCCATTTCGGTCTAGTGCTAATACCTGGGGAGACGAAATATATTTTGAAACATCGGCTCAGGCAGGTCTGGAGCCGGGAGCAACCGATGAGGTAGCCATCGGGGATCTGGCATATTGGCCAACCATGCCGGCATTTTGTATTTTTTTTGGATCGACTCCGGCCAGCCATGGTCATGAACCTCGTGCTGCCAGTGCCGTTAATGTTTTCGGGAAGCTGCAAGATGTCGACCTGACTGTCTTGCGGTCGGTACGGGACGGTGAAAGTATCCGGGTCAGTCGCTCCTGATTTATTCCAATCAATGCCATTTATCCTCCATGCCTCTAATTACCCACTGACCTCATCAACTAATTTGAGAATGGATTCATAGTTTTTTCCGGTCGCTTCAGAGAGTGCAATTTCGCAGGTGCTGGAAGTAGAATAATATCCGTCAAATTGACTGCTATTTACCTCCGCTGCTTCTCTTTTTGTAGCAGCCTGGGTAAGTTGAGGATAATAGAAACCTCTGTCACCGGCCATACCACAGCATCCGGCAAAAACTGGAATTTCGGTTTGACGGGCACAGGCATATCCGATCGATTTTAATTTTGATAGTGATCCTAATTTATGAACGGAACATACCGGATGAAAGACGATCTTCTGTTTAGGGTGCGCAATTTGTAATCTGGGTATCGCGAGATCAGCTACAAAATCGATTACGTCCACTATCCTCATCCGATCAAATTTTTCCTGATTTTCATAGGTTAGATAGGGCCGGCAATTTAGTAATGTCTGTGTACAACTGGTGACGTCTAAAACGACTGGGATCTTACCTTCCTCGGAATCATAATACAGCTTTTCAATGGTCTGGTTTACCGTATGCTTGTGGGCGTCTGCATATCCCTTGGAAGAAAATATTTGGCCACAGCAGGAGGTGGATATGGTTTTGCTTGTTTTAATTTCAATTTGTGCTTTATTACAAATACTGGAAAAAGACTGAAATAGGTCACCCCCCAGCATCCGATTTATACAGGCACTGAAATACAGAACCCGGTGCTCTCCACCATTACTGTTATTTAGAGCAAGGAGTTGGCCGGTTGAGACCGGCTTAAGCAATCGATCATGCCATGCCGGGATATTTTTAGATAATCTGCGAAGGCCGCGTGTGAGACCATTCATAAAATTTTTGCCAAAAACGGAATTAAGAAAAAGTCCGGTTCTGATTGAATATTTTGCTGTTTTTTCGAGCAGTGGAAAGTTCCTGGCCAGGAAAAGGGCTACCTTGTTTTGCAAGCCGGAGTGGTTTTCCCTGCGCAACCTCTTGATCAGATCACCGGTGTTAATATCGACGGGACAACTGGTGGCACACATTCCATCCACAGCACAGGTTTCCATGCCATCAAATTTATATTCTTTGAGCAAGGCATTTTTAGTCGAATGTTCGCCGGAAAGTTCCAGCCGTTTTATCGCTCTTCGGATCGCGATGCGTCGTCTGGGCGTCAATGTATAATCACGGCTTGGGCAGTGATTTTCGCAAAATCCACACTCTATACAACGGTCGACCTCCTCTTCAACAATTGGCATCATTTTCAGATGGTGAATATGGGTTAGCTTATCCTCTGTGATGATAATGCCGGGATTTAAGCGCCTTTCCGGATCTACCAGGGATTTCAACTCTTTCATAATCCGGTAGGCTTCCGGACCCCATTCTTTTTCTACGAAGGCCGATACCGCTCTTCCGGTGCTATGTTCACCTTTTAATGCTCCATCATATTTGTCGACTACCAACTCAAAAAGGTCATCATTAAACTTTTCATAATGAGCGATATCTTCTTTGGTGATGAAACTCTGGGAAACGGCAAAGTGCAGATTTCCATCTTTGGCATGACCGAAGATGATCCCATTTTCGTATTTGTATTTGTCGAATAGTTTTTGAATGTCAACCACTGCATCTCCTAGTCTTTCTACCGGAAAGGTGAAATCTTCCAGTAGGGTAGAAGTGCCTTTGGCCCGCATGCTGGCCACGGAGGGATACATCCCCTTGCGAATCTTCCAGAGAAGCGCCTGGATATCGGCATCCTGGGTGAACTCAGGTTCACGGATCAGGGGCAATTTCTCAAAAATCGGCCGGGCATTTTCATACTTTTCCAACAAGGCGGTTTCGGTAGTTTCCTGAAATTCACACAGTATGGCGGAAGCATGTTCAGAAAGGGTCTTAAAGAAATCCGGCACCCCTGGCATTTCTTCGACGGACCGAAGGGAAGCCCGGTCCATAAATTCCAGGGCTTCGGCACCTGTTGTCTTCAGATCAAAGATGGCATTGCAAGCTGCTGCCGGACTTTCGAAATAGAGCATTCCCGTCATTTTATAGGGCAGGTCCGGAATCGTATTTAAAACGGCTTCGGCAATAAATGCCAGTGTACCTTCGCCGCCGATGATTACATGCGCGAGAATATCCAGAGGGTGTTCAAAATCCAGAAACGCATTGATGCAGTATCCGACGGTGTTTTTTTGTAAATACTTCTTTCGGATCCGGTTCGAGAGTTCCGGATTATTTCGGACTTCCTCTTTAAGTCGCAGCAGGCCCTGGTATATCTCATGATCCTCCTCTTCAAACCGCTGGAAGTCTGACTGATCTCCTGTGTTGTAGGAATGACCGTTTGGAAGGACGAAGGTCAGATGCCGGAGGGTGTGATAGGAGTTATTGGCGACCCCGCAACACATTCCACTGGAGTTGTTGGATAAGATACCACCCATCATGCATGCATTGATGGACGCAGGATCCGGACCCATCTTTCTGCCGTATTTCTTCAGAGCCTGGTTGACATGGGCGCCAATTACCCCGGGTTCTACCCGCACCGTCTTGCCCCCATCTTCGGGAGTTACCTTTCTCCAGAAGTTACTTAGATCTGCCAGGATTCCGTCCGTCACCCCCTGTCCGGAAAAGCTGGTGCCCGCAGCGCGAAAGGTCAATTTTTCATTTTCCCTTTCAGTGAATTCCAACAGCCTCTGTACTTCCTCTATCGTTTTAGGCTGAACAACAATTTTAGGTACCAGATAAAAGTGGCTGGCATCGCTGGCATATGCGTAGCGGTCGATCAGCCGGTGCTTAATCCGGTGCGGAGGTAAGAATGCAGCTATCTTGTCTTTCAGATCTGAAGCCATGTTTTTGTTAGCAGTATTATGAATTAGCTAAGCTAAAAACTATTTGACTTCGGACAAAAAGAAGTGACTATGGCTATGTGGTGATTCCTGGCAGTACGTCTAGATCTTTGGAGAAAAGCATCTTCTCCCGTAATGGCATCATTTTACCGGCTTTCACTACTGGATTTCGATGTCAAGAGTAGCGGATTCCGGCACCTCCACATTGATGCCGAGGGTCACGGAGCCGGCCTGAAAAATGATCTGACCGTCGATCATTACATTGGGATCGGCAATAATCTCGCAGGAACTATAGGTTTGAGTACCACTTAGGGTGGTATTGCTAAAGACCATCGGGTCGCAGCTGCCGGATAATTCTATCTCATCGCTGGCGTTATAGACCGAACCTGATCCATTTGGGCCATCACTTACCTGGCTGTACACGGTTTTGATACCATCGCCGGTACTGAGATCCCAGGTATGGTCGGGAGTATAGTCTATCCAGTCAGACCAATTTTGTCCGTCATTACTAAAACGCATGGAAGTAGCATCATTTGGGCCATATACAAATAGATCAACAGACCGGTCACTGGTCGAGGCTAATTCCCTTTCGATCACGACCGGATAGACGGAGTTTCTTCGTCCGAAATTTTGAGTCCAATAATTGTAGTAGGGACCTCCGGAGTCATCTTGTACACAATTGCCGTCCTGATCAAAACGTACATTTCCCTGATCCCCGCTATTGTATTCGTAACCTACTCCGATCTCCCTCCTTGAGCTGTTAAGAATATTTGCCCGGTGTCCCGAACTGTTCATCCACCCCGTGATCACCGCTGCGGGGCTGCCGTATCCGGCAGCAATATTCTCTGCCGCAGAATTATAGGAATATCCGGCAGCTTGCATCCGGCTTCCCGGAGTAGACATATCATCGAGATTGCAATGGGCGAAGAAGTTATCAAGCCCCATGTCCTCGCTATGCCCATCCGAGGAGTTATAAAGTTCTTCGACTTGCTTGTAAGGAGGGAGCATCCCGTTCTCCCAGCGTTGCACATTGGTTAGTTCCACCACTTCCTGCTCGTAGTTATGGGTACTGTACCGGGCATGGTCAGTAGAATTCTCCGGAGTCGCAAATATTGGAGGTGGCATTTCTGAGGCCGGTTCCTGATCTTCTGATCCCATACCGTAAGCGGAGGAAATCTGGTATGAGGTGCCCTGATCCTCTGATATGAGGGTAAATAACCACTTTTGACTGCGAAAACGGCGAAGGCCAGGATAAAGATGATCGAATTGCTTTTTGGCAATTTTCAATTGCATGATGCCGGGCGGAAGTTCACCGTTACGTATTTTGGTCAAACGCAAGGTAACCTGACCATCTGCCCCTATACTTTGCAGATATCCTTCCACCAGGGCGGACTTGCTCTGACCAAAAGTGGAGGATGTGATGAAAGCCATGCAGAGAAGGCACAGCCATAGAAAAGGTCTTAATCTTGACATCTCAGGTCTGTTTTTTTCAAGAAATGGACCGGGAAAACTGGATTCCTCAGAATTGGGGGAGGAATTTATTAGCAAGACAACAAATTTCATGCCCCGTTGACCAACAAGTGTCCAGGGCAAGTCGATTGTCGATGTTAAAGGTCAAAGAGGTGCCTATATTGGAATCTTTCTAATTAAGTCGGAGGTCCTGCCTGCCAAAGGAATAAAACCTATCTTAACGCTTGAGAAACAGCCACATAGCTGAGGAATCAGGAAGTGACTAATAAAAACTGATTATAGAAGTTGCTGAATATGCAAATTGGTGCTACATTTGCAGCGCTTCTTAAGAGAGGTCCGGTAGTTCAGCTGGTTAGAATACGTGCCTGTCACGCACGGGGTCGCGGGTTCGAGTCCCGTCCGGACCGCCTTTGTCCGACGAAGTCAAAGCGAAGTCGGATTAAATCTTAAGTGTCATTAAGCCTTCACAGTCGTGGGGGCTTTTTTGTTCATACTGGATTAGTTATTAGCTCTTAAAGGTGGTAAATCCTCCTAAGTTCCCGCAATATTTGATCAAATCCAGGGAGAAGCAGCGGTGCGAAGCATCATGCGGCTTCAGCACTTAGAGGTAGATGAGCACCATTATTCTACAACTATTACCTTTGTTAGCTAGCGAATTGTTTTATAAAAAGGACAAGGAAGAAAAAGATGAGAATGTCGAGGATTAAGCCAGTGATCCTGTTACAAATGATGCTGGTTTCAGCCACAGTATGGGGGCAGAGCGCAGCGGTCAATGTTTCCGGAACCATAAAGGACAACATATCGGGGGAGGCCATACCTTTTGTGAATGTGCAATTAAAGCAACAAAAGGACTCTTCTTTCGTAGCAGGCACAATATCTGGTGATAATGGAATCTTTACCATCCCGGATGTCAGCCCGGGAGATTACCTGCTGACCGCTTCCTACATCGGATTTAAACAATATAGTGCTCCGCTGTTCGTGGGATCCAATTCCGAGTTTATCGATCTCGGAGCTATTCTGTTGGAAGAAGACATTCAGGAGTTGTCAGAGGTGGTGGTTACCGGCAAACAGGAGGGGGTGACCGGTAAAATGGACAAAAAAACATATCAGGTAGAAGATAATGTGAGTCAAAGTGGTGGAAGTGTTTTGCAATCGATGAGTAATCTTCCCGGCATCACCACGCAGGACGGTCAGGTACTACTACGCGGAAATAACCGGGTTGTAGTGCTGATCGATGGAAAACAAACCGCCATTACCGGCTTTGGGAATCAGAATGGATTGGATAACATTCCGGCCTCGGCAGTTGACAGGATTGAGATCATTAACAACCCATCGGCTAAGTTTGATGCGAACGGCAATGCCGGCATTATAAACATTATTTTTAAAAAAGAAGAGCAGTCCGGCCTGAATGGCAAGGTGGGTCTGACGACAGGTCTCGGAGCACTTTGGGTGCGAAAGGAGAATCTGCCCGGTATCCGTCCGCAATATCAGGCTACTCCCAAAATCAATCCTTCCCTTGCACTCAACTACCGGAAAAAGAAAATTAATCTGTTCCTGCAGGCCGACAATCTGTATACGGAAACGCTGAATAAAAACGAATTTGTCACCAGAACCTATACGAACGGACAGGTTATTGATCAACAACTGAAAAGAAACAGGAACACCAATTTCTTTACATCCAAGGCGGGAATAGACTGGTATATAAGTGACCACAATATTTTGACTGTCTCCGGATTCTTCAGCCGGGAGTCTATCAAAGATTATGGGGATCAGCCTTTTTTTAGTGAAAATACCGGGGAAAATTTCCGGCTTTGGCAATTTCTAGAAGATGAAGTACTTACAGCTGCCATGGCTTCAGTGGCCTATGAGCATAAGTTTCAACAGCCCGGCCATAAATTGAATGTGGGGTTCAACTATACCTTTGACCGTGAGGATGAAAAGTATTTTTTTACCAACAATCGCACCTCATTTACTACGGAAGAGTCATTCTTCCTGATCGCGGATCAAAAAGTAGCTGATTTTACCTTTGATTACACCCGGCCACTGAAACATGGATTGCTGGAAACAGGATTTAAGTTCAGGAGAAGAACGATTCCAACCGATATGCAATTCAATCCTTCCGCAGAAAATTCCGTGCTGGATACCGGGGCAGATGGATTGGCAACCTATGAGGAAACCATTCCGGCGATCTATAGTAACTATACGTATGAAGTAAAAAAACTGGAAGCCGAAATAGGGTTGCGGATCGAATATGTGGATTTGAACTATGCGGTTGATCCCAATCACAATACCTATCAAAGTGATGGATACGATTACCTGCAGCCCTTTCCCAATGCCCGGTTGACCTACAAATTTGATGAGAGGCATAAAATGTCTCTATTTTTTAACCGGAGAGTGGACCGTCCGGATGAAGTCGATATCCGGATCTTCCCCAAATATGATGATGCGGAAATCATCAAAGTTGGTAACCCGGCCCTGCAACCTCAGTTTACTACCAGTTTTGAATTGGGATACCGGAATGCCTGGAATGAAGGTTACTTCTATGGGGCTGCTTATCACCGAATTTCCGATGGGACAATTACCCGTATTGCTACATCTGTTGATTCAACAAATCTCATCTATAATATTACTCAGAATGCCGGCAAAAGCTACAATACAGGAATTGAGGTCGTGGTCAGTCAGTTGTTAAGTGATAAGATAAATGTGAATCTTAATCTAAATGGATATTACAATCAGATTGATGCATTTACTGTGGTGAACCTGTATCCCATTGAAAATACGTTTACCGCTGTTGCCCAGGACATGTATTCCGGGAATATCAAATTAAATACGAATTTTAAGTTGGCTAAAAGTACAGAAGTGCAATTAACAGCGATTTATCTGGCACCGGATATTATTCCCCAGGGAACCATTGATTCAAGATTTGCACTTGATGCAGGCGCTAAAATGACACTTCAACAAGGCAGAGGAGAGTTATTTTTCAATGCCAGCGATTTGCTTAATACGATGGTAATAAGGAAAACAATAAATAGTAGCAATTTTAATTATACCAGTTCGGACTACTATGAAACTCAGGTGATCAGACTTGGATACAGCCTTAAGTTTTAACGTAGAAGTGAATTTTTTCCCAAACGTTTTCTTTCCGTTAGTCTTAAATAAGCCCGTAAATTAGAACTTGTAGTGGATAAATGATCAAATTATAATTTACTTCCAACCTGTAAAAGCGCCATTTTTTTATCAATTATAACATGTATTTGCAGGAATGTACCACCCGGATCTTCTCAAAGTAAATTCATCCAGTAATTAGAATTATTTTAACTATTGCGTTTTCAAAAATGAGATGCCGGGAAATTTTAGCAGGCAGATGAAGCCACTGAGTAAAATATCAAGAACCGTTATCCTGCTTTCAATAGTCAGCTTGTTCAATGATGTTGCCAGTGAGATGTTGTATCCCATCATGCCATTGTATCTGCAAAGTATTGGATTTTCTGTTTTACTTATCGGTATTTTGGAAGGCATAGCCGAGGCTACCGCCGGCTTGAGCAAGGGTTTTTTTGGCCGGCTCTCGGATGTGCGAGGCCGGCGTTTACCTTTTGTTCGCCTTGGATATTTTCTTAGTGCTATCTCCAAACCATTGATGGTGATCATAACGAGGCATTGGTGGGTCTTTCTGGCCAGAACCCTCGACAGGTTGGGAAAAGGAGTAAGAACAGGAGCCAGAGATGCGCTGCTCTCAGATGAGGCTACTCCGGCATCCAAGGGAGCGGTCTTTGGGTTTCATCGCTCCATGGATACCCTGGGGGCAGCAGTGGGGCCGGTCATTGCTTTGCTCTTTTTACATTTCTATCCCGGAGCGTATGTGATTCTCTTCTATCTTGCTTTCTTGCCCGGCCTGGTGAGTGTTTTGATCACCCTGGTTCTGAAGGAAAAACCCAGGATCAATAGACCCTCACCCAAGGGGGATGGCTTTTTTGGCTTTTTAACCTATGTCTCCCGCAGCAACCGGCAATACAAAATGTTACTGACCGGCTTACTTCTTTTTGCGCTATTTAATAGCTCTGATATTTTCCTGTTATTAATAGTCAAACATCATGGATACAGTGATACGGAAATGGTCGGTCTTTATATTTTTTATAATCTGGTCTTTGCTTTATTTTCTTACCCGTTGGGTACACTGGCCGATAAGATAGGACTAAAG
>JAGQWZ010000039.1 GCA_020436835.1 Saprospiraceae bacterium
AACCACCCGGATCGAACGCATGAAATTGCAGATTGAAAAAAAGTGAATACGAACCCAGTAGATGAACCCATAAGTTGTTGTGGCAAAATCTGAGATGAATTTTTGTGCCAGTCGAGGCGTAAAACGCAGTCATAGCCGAAGCTACGGCGAGTATTTACAACGAAGAATGGTGCAACAAATCGCCAGAATTTGTAACAAGAATTAATGGGTTTGTCTACAAGGTATCTAATCTGACCAATCCATCATCCGTGATGGCCACTACCTGATCACCTGGCTCCGGTTGGATTAGAGATATGCCGGTAAAAGTACCAAAGGAAGGTAGCAGGCCCCGGTGACGTCCGAAATAAAAGGAAGGTAACCGCAGTGACTGCAAACCGTCTCCGACCAGTCTGATACCCGGATGAATATGCCCGGCGATGTTGTATAAAGCACTGGAGTCTTCCCGGGGATAATGCGAGAAACAAAATGCTCCCAGTTGATGGTTTTGCCCGTAGCAGATAACGTTGTTTTCCTCAAATAAGCCGGGATTGACTATATCATGATTTCCTGGAATTAGCGAAAACTCGATATCTGCAAAGGAGTTACGCAACTCGCAGAAGTTCTTCCAGTCCTGATTGTAGTGACTATGGAAAAGATCGCCCAGAATGAGGATAGACCTTGGGCTGAAGTCGAGGAGTAGAGAGGACAAACGCTCATAATTATCAAAAGATGCATGTGACGGTACGTAGATTCCCGCATTCCGGAAGTGCTGAATTTTACCTAAATGTAGGTCAGTAACAATTACGGTACTTTTTTCCGGCCAGAATACGGCCCGGTAAGGATGCAATATGAAGCCGGTATTATTTACTTCGATTTCCAGCATACCCTGCCCGGTTGTCCTGGGATTATTCATTTAGATTCGTTTCTCAGCCAAAGAATCAATTGAGGCCACTAATCTTACTATATTCTGGAAGATTTTCAATTTATTTAGGCTAATTTAGCGGCCCGATGGCGCATAAGGACACAAATAATGATCGGGATGATCTTTTTGAGCGGGAGCTCTTGCCCCATGTCGACGCTCTGACCACGTTCGCCTATCATCTTACTTACCATGAAGAAGACGCGAAGGATCTGGTACAGGAGACTTTTATGAAGGCCTACCGCGCGCTCAATTCCTACGTCGAGGGAACGAATGCCAAGGCATGGTTGTTTAAGATTCTGAAGAACGCGTATATCAACCAATACCGGAAGAAAAGCAGACGTCCGACCAAGGTTGATTTTGAAGAATTTGTTGGATATCAGGATAAGGAAGACAGCAACATTGCAGAATATCAGGATCTGCGAACCGAGATTTTTGAAAACCTGCTCGGTGATGAAGTTACGGTTGCCATTAATTCCTTGCCCATAGATTTCCGAACGGTAATTCTCCTGTGTGATGTAGAAGGATTTACCTACGAAGAGATTGCCAAGATCATTGATATTCCCATCGGCACGGTTCGATCGAGATTGCATCGTGCAAGAAATATGTTGAAAGATAAACTGAAGAAATATGCCGAATCATTAGGATTTGAAGACAAAAGAGGCAAGTCGGATAGATCCGGTGATGATGAGGAGAGCGAATAATCGATAAGTTTATTACTTTTTAAGTGTCAATACTTAATCCTGTTGATGAAATAATTATAAAACGAGAAAATACTTAAGTCATGCGTGCTCCCAACGATTTTAGAGACTTTCGAAAGAAAGTTGATATGATGCTTGATAATGCGTTAACGAAAGAAGGTGAAGAGGAAGTCATGAATAAGATTAAGGACAATCCAGCGTATGAACAAATGCTGAATAATGAACGAAACTTCAGAGATTTTGTACGTGGCAGTGTAGTTCGTCCGAAAGTAACCCCCGAGTTCATCCAAAGTATTAAGGATAAGGTTAGAATTCAACATTAGCTAGCCTTAAAAGATTTATCCGGCCAGGGAAGATCATCGTATACTTCCCTGGCTTTTATTTGTGCATTGCAAAATAATCAGGCCTATCATCCAAGATCCGGATATCCGTCTGGATCAGTAATAATGTCAAAGTTATGATAGATAAATTGGAAGAAATACAAGCGCACTATAAGCACTTGGAAGAACAAATGACGGATCCCGAGATCCTGGCTGACATTGACCGCTACACCAAGATCAATAAAGAGTATAAGGACCTCCAGGAAATCATGGCTGTCTTTGGTGATTATAGAAATGTCATTTCAAATCTTGATTCGGCAAAAGCACATTTGAAAGATCCGGATGAGGAAATGAGAGAAATGGCAGAAATGGAATTGGAGGAACTACAGCCTCGCCTGGAGGAGTTGGAAGAACAGTTGCGTTTTCTTCTGATCCCAAAGGATCCTGACGATAGAAAAGATGTTGTTTTCGAAATCCGTTCCGGCACGGGGGGTGATGAGGCAGCTATCTTTGCCGGGGATCTTTACCGTATGTATTCCAAATATTTTGACACCCAGGGATGGAAGCAGGAAGTGCTGCAGATCAATGAAGGTACCGTTGGGGGATACAGTAAGATTGTATTGGAAGTTTCAGGTCAAAACGTTTATGGCAAGTTAAAATTTGAATCCGGAGCGCATCGGGTGCAACGGGTTCCGGTGACTGAAACTCAGGGCCGTGTGCACACCAGTGCTGCGACGGTGGTCGTAATGCCAAAGTTGGAGATGGAGGACGTCGATATTCGAAAATCGGATCTTAAGACGGACACTTTTCGCTCAAGTGGAGCCGGAGGACAGCATGTAAATAAAACAGAATCCGGAGTACGGTTCACGCACCTGCCTACCGGGATCGTCGCCGAAAGCACGGATGGCCGCTCTCAGATTAAAAACCGGGAGATTGCTTTGCAACGGCTTTATCAGAAGATCTATGAGTCCCAGAAGCAGGCTTATGAAAGTGAGCAGGCATCCAAAAGGCGTTCATTGGTCGGTACAGGAGATCGCTCGGATAAAATCAGAACCTATAATTATCCGCAAAACCGGGTGACTGATCATCGCATAAACCTTACCCTCTACAACCTTGATCGTATCATGGAAGGTGATCTGGAAGCGATCCTGGAAGGTCTCCAGATGGCTGAGAACGCAGAAAAACTGAAAGGAGAGGCGGTTTGATCATCTTGCAAATCCGTTTATTTAATTACTTACTTCGATCGAACAAATCCGGGGATTAACGGTTGTTTTTACAACCGAAAGAAGTTGACAAGAGAAAGTGGTTTGCTGAAAAGCTTCCGGCATCGGTCAACAGTAAAATTTGGGTGAAAGATCATACCTTTGTGGGCTATAATAAATCAGGTCAAAACATATGAGCTTAGTTGAAATGAAAGTGCCGGTCATTGGCGAATCGGTCAATGAGGTCACTTTGTCAGAATGGCTTAAGGAAAACGGGGATTACGTGGAGTTGGACGAGCCTATTTGCGAATTTGAATCCGATAAAGCAACACTTGAATTTCCTGCCGAAGCAGCCGGAAAGCTGATCTATGTAGCTGAGCAGGGGGCTGATTTACCCATCGGAGCTTTGGTAGCGAAAATCGATACCAGTGTAGAAAAACCCGCTGGTAAACCTTCCGAGGATGCAGGCGCGGACAAACCAGCTGAAACTGAGAAAAAAGAGGAATCTAAAATCGACGAGAAAACCGCCCCGGAATCCGGTACTTCGGACGAGGACTATGCCAAGGGTCATCCATCTCCGGCTGCCGGTAAAATCCTGAAAGAAAAGGATCTTAAACCTTCAGATGTCAACGGTACGGGCAAAGATGGGAGAATCACCAAAGAAGATGCACTTAAAGCAGCAGATAAACCCAAAAAGGAGACCAAGACGGGTACTCCGGACATTCAGAAAAGGGAAACAGGTAAGTCAACCGGAGCTTTTTCCCGGGAAGAGCGACGGGAGAAGATGTCCCGGATGCGAAGGACAATCGCCTCCCGGTTGGTTTCGGCAAAGAACAACACAGCTATGCTTACGACCTTTAATGAGGTTGACATGAGTAGCATCATGGAGCTGAGAAAAAAGTATCAGGAGCAATTTGTAAACAAACATGGCATCAAGCTGGGATTCATGTCTTTATTTGCCAAAGCCTGCGCCCATGTCTTACTGGAGATGCCACAGGTGAATGCACATCTTGATGGTGATGACCTGATTTATCATGATTATGTGGATATTTCTATTGCCATCTCCACACCCACCGGTTTGGTGGTCCCTCCGGTACATAATGTGGAATCACTGGACTACCATGAGATTGAAAATAAGATCAAAGAGCTGGCTGACAAAGCCAGAGATGGGAAACTAACCCTGGACGAAATGCGGGGAGGTACTTTTACCATTACTAATGGCGGAGTTTTTGGATCCCTCTTAAGTACTCCAATATTAAATGAACCACAATCAGCCATCCTGGGTATGCATACCATCCAACAACGTCCGGTAGCTGTAGAGGGCAAAGTCGAGATCCGGCCGATGATGTATGTAGCTTTGTCCTATGACCACCGGGTTATTGATGGAAGTTCGTCTGTTACCTTTTTGGTGAAAGTCAAAGAATTACTGGAAGATCCGGTCCGGTTACTAATGGGCATTTAACTTCTCTGGTCTAAGAAATCAATTTTATTGGGCAAAGTTTTCTAACTGGATGATTTCACGTCAAACCAGTAGACGGAAATAGCTTAAGACCAACAAACGAGCTATCCAAGTTGTCTTAAAAAAACTTTTCAATCTGGTGGGGTACCAAATGGCAATGGCCGATTAGATCGAATTATTCGGTTGAAGACCTTCTGAAGATTTTAGACCGTTTTATAGTATTCTACTTTGCCTTCCAGGGCATGAGGTAATAGTGACTCGATTAAATTGCTTCGATCCTGCTCTTCCAGTTCCATAAAGGATTTGGCTAACCCGATTTTTTCATCAAGAAATGCCACATTTTCGGCACCTGTAATCAAGGTACTGATCGGCATGGACAGGCTAAAGTGGATGGCATCTTCCACCTTGACCTTGCCTGGAATAACCGGGTTTTCAGATTCCCAAATGGTCTTCGAGGAAATAATCGTTTTGTCAAAAAATCGACCGGCCGCCAGGGTTTTCATCGCCAGCAATGCCAGTCCAGCCTCTACCGCCTTAGGGATGACAAGTTCGACGAAACTATGTTCACTCGCTGCATCGACCAGGTTGATTGGCATCTGCAGTGTCGAAAAGAGTCCACTGTTACCCGCTTGTTCGATCATACGCAGATGGGCATAAGGATCAGCGTGACCGGTAAATCCTACAAACCTGGTTTTACCTTCCTTCAAAGCTTCTTCCGCCAAACGCAAAACTCCATTTTGAATACGCGCATCAGTATCGTCCGGAGAGGAAAGTGCATGTACCTGCCACAGATCGAGCTGGTCGACCCCATATCTTCGGAGGGATTCTTCCAGTTCTTTTCGGGCAGTAGCATAATCCTTGGCGGTACTTTTGCTCATGATAAATACATCTTCCCGGTATTTTGGGATCAGGTATTTTCCGTAACGCCGTTCACTCTCACCATCGATGTAGCTGTAGGCAGAATCAAAAAACCGGATACCCTGCTCCATAGCCCGTTCGATTACGGCTTGGGCATCCTTTTCAGTGGTCCATCCGATGTGATATCCACCTACACCCAGCATGGTGACTTCGATACCGGTGGATCCCAATTTACGCTTTGGTAAAAGCTTTCCCCAACGGTCGGACTGACCATCCTGAAGAAAATGGTTTCCCTTGTTACTCCAGGGCAGCATCAATCCTGAAGTCATTAACATCATTGATTCTAAAAATTGTCGCCGGGAACGCATGGTATGTTGATTTAGATGTGAATCTCAAATTTAAGGTTTTTATGGCATAAAAGCCTGCCCTCTATGAGTGGGGTGCTGTGGATTTGAAGACACACTAATCCTTCTGGCTCTTTCGCTTCTCTTGTTCAAAAGTGTTTCCAACCCTGAGCTTTCAGTTCATGTATGTTTCCACCCTTGGTATGCAATTTTATTCCATCGTTGGCATCGACCATTTCTCCCATCATATAGATATCGGCCATCAGCCGTACTTTGTCAACATCCCTGGGATCGATTGTGAATAGCAATTCATAATCTTCTCCACCACTCAAAGCACAGGTAATTGGATCCAATTTAAACTTTAATGCCATCTGTTCTGACTGTGGATGAATTGGAACACCACTTTCTTCGATAAAAGCCCCCAGGTTAGACTGTTTGCATAAATGCATTAGATCCGAAGAAAGCCCATCCGAAACATCAATCATGGAGGTTGGCACGACCCCGGCTTTTTCAAATTGTTGGATCATATCCATTCGCGCTTCGGGTTTGAGTTGCCGGCCAATAATGTATTGTTGTTCCTCCAGATCGGGTTTCATATCGGGTTGATTCAGAAAGATCTGCTTTTCCCTCTCCAGGATCTGTAGACCCAGATAGGCTCCCCCGAGGTCTCCTGTCACACATAGCACATCCCCTTTCTTTGCCGTAGACCGGAGCACCCTCTTTTCCGGCTTCACCTTACCGATTGCCGTAACTGAAATCACCAATCCCTGATGGGAAGCACTGGTATCGCCCCCAACCAGATCTACCTTATAAAATTCGCATGCAGCTTGAATGCCGGCATAAAGTTCCTCCAATGCTTCGACCGAAAAGCGGTTAGAAACGCCCAGGGATACTGTGATCTGACTGGGTACGGCATTCATGGCACAGATATCCGATAGATTAACTACCACGGACTTGTAACCCAGGTGTTTGAGGGGAAAATACATCAAATCAAAATGAATTCCCTCCAGCAGCAGATCGGTGGTGACCACAGTGAGGTGTTCTTCATTGCTGATCAATGCGGCATCATCACCTACGCCTAAAACACTGCTTGTATTTCGAAGGGGGAAAGCCTTGGTCAGGTGCTCAATCAATCCAAATTCTCCAAATGCCGATATTTCAGTCCTTTTTTCTTTTTCCATTCCTCAAAGGTCTGAATTAAAATGCATTATCCTTGATGCATTCTGGAACGACCATGTGATTTTAGAGTATTTCGTATTCAGGAAGCCCCCGGCCCTGGGATCTTACCTCTTTGAGCTCCATCGGTAACCTGAGTTTGTGACAAAGAACTCCGGGAAAAATTTCATCCACTGTAGATCCGAATCACTTACCGTCGGTCAACGACCCAAAAAGACTTTTTCAGGATCTGCCAGGAAGAATGGCAAAAGCTGAGGAAATTAGCTATCGGGCCTTATATTTACGTCCTTGCCGGAGCCGACCCGCTCATTTCCGGCATAAAGACTGAACAAAATTAAAAGCAACTTAAAGATGAAACTGATACGATTTGGTGCGCATGGAAATGAAAACCCAGGTGTTTTGGATGGAAACGGACAAAGAATTGATGTGTCCGGTTTTGGCGAGGATTATACTCCAGCCTTTTTTGCTTCTGACGGATTGAAGCGACTATCGGACTGGCTGGAAAAAAATGCAGACAAATGCCCGGTCGTGTCCCCGGATCAAAGACATGCTGCACCGGTCACACAATCGGGTAAGTTGATCTGCGTAGGTTTAAACTATGCAGCCCACGCCAAAGAAAGTGGCATGGAAATACCGAAGTCTCCGGTTCTCTTCGGCAAAGCGACCTCCTCAATTTGTGGTCCCTATGATTCGGTGGTGATTCCTAAAGGATCGGTGAAAACTGACTGGGAAGTGGAATTGGCGATCGTGATCGGAAAACGGGCTAATTATGTGAGCCGGGAAAATGCATTTGAATACATTGCCGGATATATGGTTCATAACGATGTAAGCGAGCGGGCCTTTCAACTGGAACATGGTGGGCAATGGATCAAAGGTAAGAGCGCTGATACGTTTGCTCCCCTTGGGCCCTGGCTGGTGACAAAAGATGAAGTGGGGGACCCCAATAATCTTCATCTCTGGCTAAAATTGAATGGAGAAACCCTCCAGGATAGCTCAACCTCCGATTTTGTATTTAATACTCAATACCTGGTGTCTTATATCAGTCAGTACATGTCCTTAATGCCAGGAGACATCATTTCTACCGGCACACCGGCAGGAGTCGGACTTGGGTTGAATCCACAACGGTACCTGAAACCAGGGGATGTAATGGAACTGGGTGTCGAAGGATTGGGCGTATCCAAACAAACTGCGGTAGCCTACGGAGCGTGATCATAGAGGTGCAGTGACCTCTTTTCCGGATACCGATTTATTCATCGAGAAGCCGTCGATGATAGTTGATTTGCCCCAGATGGTAACCCAGGTGCGTGGTCAAATGAATCAGAAAGAACTCGACCGACATCTTATCCTCGAATATTACCAAAGGATATTCCTTTTGCAGATCCGCCTCGGATAATTTATCAAGTGATTCGTCTACGACGGAAATGGTATTCTCCACCATTTCGATCAATTGCCGACGCGCCACATTTTTCTGCGAAAATTCGAGATCCCGTTTACGTATATATCCGGTCTTACCTATTTCCGCCCCGATGTAGGCGTTCAAATTGCCTACTATATGAAGGCAAAGGTTGCCAGCTGTATTAGGGATGTTTTTTTCAAGATGCCAAATGCGCTCTTCCTTCTTGTACTGTTGGATTTCACTTTTAAGTCGATTAAGATCACGCCTGAATAATGCTCTTACTGCAGATAAAGCCATATTAATTGTTTAGAATAAGTAAGTTGTAATCATTGATTTCTTAGGAAAGATCGAAAAGTACCTTATTAACGGATCTCAGGGCTTGCTCCTTGTACTGACTTTCCACCAGAACTGAAACGTTGTACTTGCTACCTCCATATGAGATCATACGAATTGGTACTTCTTTGAAAGCAGAAAATATTTTGGCGGCGTAACCCCGCTGGTCGCTGGTAAAGTTACCGACCATACAGATTATTGATAAGCCGTGATCTACCTCGACTTGCCCGAAATGCCTCAGGTCAAGCAAAATTTTTGATAGCTGAGAGGTTTCATCGATGGTTAAGGAGACGGCCACTTCAGAAGTCGTGACCATATCTACAGGAGTCTGGTACCGCTCGAATATTTCAAAGATCTTTTTCAGGAATCCGTAAGCGTTCAACATTCTGCCTGATTTGATCTTAATTGCCACAATGCCGTCTTTTGCGGCGATAGCGGTTATCTCCCCATCTGCTTTTCGTTTTGAAATGGTGGTGCCAGTTGCTTTCGGATCCATGGTGTTTTTTAGGCGTATGGGTATGCCCGCTTTTTGGGCGGGAAGCACACAGGACGGGTGTAAAATCTTGGCTCCGAAATAGGCTAACTCTGCCGCTTCATCATAAGAGAGATTTTTTACTGGGTACGTATGATCAACTACGCGAGGATCATTATTATGCATACCGTCAATATCCGTCCAGATCTGAATTTCATTTGCCTGAATCGCCTGGCCAATAAGGGTGGCAGTATAATCACTCCCACCTCGCTTAAGATTGTCTATTTCCCCGTAGGCATTTCTGCAAATATATCCCTGGGTGATGTAAATCGGACTTTCACCGGCAAGTTGCAATTCTTTTTCAAGCATCGATTTCATGTAGTATTCATCTGGTTCCGAAGACTTATCGATCCGCATGAAATCCAGGGCCGGTAATAGGATCGCCTCCTGATTCTGCTGGTGAAGATACCAGGTGAACAATTGAGTGGAAATCAATTCACCCTGGGCGACGATTACTTTCTCATCTGCGATATCAAATTTTTTTCTGGAAAATTCCCGCAGCATTTCAAACTTTTCCGCAATGAAAAGTTGCCCTTGTTCTCGTATTTCCTGATCATGATAGAGCTCATCGACCAATTGGTCATATTGTCTCTTCAATGAATCTATATGGTCAACCGCCTGATCCGGTTTCTTTTCTGATAGCAGCTGAACCAATCCCAACAAACTATTCGTAGTGCCGGAAACTGCAGATAGGACGACAATTTTTTGCTGGTCATCACTGGTTATAATCTGGAAGACCTCTTTCATCCGAGTTGCTGATCCTACCGACGTGCCACCAAATTTTAATACTTGCATGTTTTCTCGTTTTAGGGCGGCAAAAATAGACTCCTTTCTGACTAATCAGGGAGTAAATGACACATTCACACATATTTTTAACTTTGTGTTAAATAATTAACATTGACGGTTGCTGAATTAGTCCGGAATTATGTCGAGTCGCATCCTTTTGTGGAAGAGGGTTTATCAGATGGAATTATTAATTATGCCGGGTTGGCCAGGCATATATTACCGGTCATTCAGGAACAATTCGGGCGTCCGGTCAAAGAAGGTGCGGTGATTATGTCACTGAAGCGCCTATCCCCGAGTTATTATTATCAGGTGAGTGCGGGGATAAAAAAATTCCTGCACCGTCTGGGTCAATTTACCGTTCGATACGACATCTTTGACTACACCTTTGCGAATTCGACGTCATTGATCAGAGAGCAGGAAAAGGTATTTCATTATGTGGCTCAACATCCCGATTATTTCTACTCCTATTCCAAAGGGATAAATGAGTCAACGATTATCGCCAGCAGGCAAATGCATGAATATCTGCTTGATCTTTTTCATTCCGAAAACCTACTGGCTCACAAGAAAGATCTTGCCGCTTTGACCATCCTGCTGCCTAAGGACAATACGGAGATTAGTGGAATCTATTATTTTATCTTTAGGGCATTAGCCTGGCAGGATATTAACGTGGTAGAAGTGATCTCCACTACTAATGAAATCACACTGGTCGTTGCTGAAAGTGATTTGGAACAGAGTTTTCGACTGGTGCGTCGGCTTAAAGGAGTTTAGTATTTGAATACGATGTATAATTTTGAAAACAAAGTAGCCATTGTGACCGGTGCCACCAGTGGGATGGGTCAACAGATTGCACTGGATCTGGTGAGTCAGGGTGCTCAGGTACTGGCCAGTGGCCGGAATCTCGAAAAAGGGAAGGAATTGGTAAATGCCCATCCGGATCGAATGCATTTCTTACCTGGGGATATAAAGTTGCCGGAGATCAATGAAAATCTGGTCGGTAAGGCAATCGATCAATTCGGGAGAATCGATCACATTGTCCTATCAGCGGGGCAACTGGGAATCGGTAAATTAGATGAGGTGACCCCCGAGCAGTGGAGGGATACGTTTGCTACCAATGTCGATGCGGTCTATTATCTTTTAAGGAAGGCTCTTCCCGAAATGCAGGCAGGAAATGGAGGTAGTGTGGTTATCATTGGATCCATTGCTGCCTTTCATGCTTTTCCTAATCATCCGGCTTATTGCGCCTCGAAGGGAGCTCTGATTGCTTTGGTAAGGCAACTGGCTCTAGACTATGGTCCTAAAGTGCGTTTCAATCTAGTATGCCCGGCACAGGTCAGGACACCTTTGCTGGAAGCATCGGTGGAAGCTTTCGATAATCCGGATGAGATTCTCGAGCAAACTGCCTCACGTCTACCCTTAAAACGGCTGGGCACTTCACATGATATTTCCGAATCCGTCTTATTTTTATTGAGTGAACGAAGTAGCTGGATTACCGGTTCTTACTTTGTGGTTGATGGGGGCTTTTTAGCTACGTAGTTAAAACCCCGGCCTAAATCGGGATTCCAGAAAAACTGACTAAAGAATAAAGTCATCTATCATGCAAGTCAAATTCCAAAAGGGTTACTGGATCATTTTGATCTCTCTAATGATCTTTCCGCCGGTGGATGCACAGGAGCGTTTTGATTCCTGGGCTGGAGAACATCAGGTGATAATATCGAGAGTGAAAGATGGTCACGAAAAAAGAGTGCAACTGGATTTACGTGATCTCTCTGAAAGGGAATGGCATGGTGAAGTTTCCCATAGGGCCAATATGCAGCAAACCTTATCTCTCGAAGATGGCTCAATTATCCAGATGATGGGGAATGATCTCTATCTCATTAAGAATGATGGGGAAGAAGAACGACTGACGAATGACAACAGCACCGAGAAAAATCCAACACTATCCCCGAACAGACTAAAATTAGCATATACAAAAGATCATGATCTCTATGTATTTGATCTTAAATCCCGGAAGGAGAAGAGACTGACGATGGACGGGTCGGAAGTCATTTACAATGGCTGGGCTTCCTGGGTTTATTATGAAGAAATATTAGGAAGATCAAGCCGCTATCGCGCTTTCTGGTG
Source organism: Saprospiraceae bacterium (assembly GCA_020436835.1). Classification (GTDB taxonomy): domain Bacteria; phylum Bacteroidota; class Bacteroidia; order Chitinophagales; family Saprospiraceae; genus JABDMH01. Next base: position 12,127 of record JAGQWZ010000039.1, read on the forward strand.
GAGTCCCGATGGTCAAAAGATCGCATTTTTGCATTTTGATGATACACCGGTACCGGTTTTTCCGATCTTCAATTCGGAAGGTCAGCACGGATCTCTGGAAATGAGGCGCTACCCAAAAGCAGGCGATCCGAATCCCGACGTTCAGTTTGGGATCGCCGATGTTAATTCCGGCAGCATTGTTTGGGTTGAAGAGGAAAAGTCGAAAGATCAGTATTCGGCACTTCCTTTCTGGACACCAGACAGTGATTTTATCTTAATTCAGGAATTAAATCGATCACAAGATACCCTTCATCTGGTGCGGATAAATCCGAAAGATGGTAGCCGCTTAATTATTTATGAGGAGACTCAACCAACCTGGGTGGATTTCTTTGAAGATCTGGAATTTCTAAATAATCATGAATTTATAATCCGGAGTAACCGGGATGGCTGGTTTAACTTATTCAAATATGATCTACAGGGCAACCTCCTGACCAAATTAACTCCTGTAGACTGGCGGGTCACGAGTATCGACTACATTGATCGGGAAAACCAAGACATTTATTTCTATGGAACCGGTAAGAAGAATACGAACCGGCATTATTTCAAAGTCGGTTTTAATGGAGGAGAAATGGTGCAGTTGAGTACCGGTGATGGTTGGCATACCGTCATCGCATCACCAGAGCATCAATATTTTGTAGATCAATACTCTTCACTCACCGACCCACAGCGTGAAAAAATTATTGGGGCGGATGGCAACGTGATCTATCAATTAAAAACCAGTGAAGTAAATCCAAATATGCAATCAGGAGTGAAGGTGGAAGAATTGACCATCGAAACGGATGACGGATTCAAATTGCCAGGATATTGGGTATTGCCGAAGGAATTTAATGGACAAAAGAAATATCCGGTGATTTTTGATGTCTACGGTGGTCCTGATGCGGGCACGGTGCGAAATCGATTCCGTGACTATTCTGGTGATTTTTATAGCAATCATGATATTATCCGGATCGTGGTTGATCACAGAGGTAGTGGAAAATTCGGAAAAAAGGGCATGGATTATTTACACCGTAATTTAGGTAAATGGGAAATTGATGACCTGATCAGTGCTGTGAAATGGTTAAGGACGCTTCCTTTTATTGATTCAACCCGGATTGGTATTACTGGTGGAAGTTATGGTGGATATGTCACTGCAATGGCTCTTACCTATGGAGCAGACTATTTTACCCATGGTATTTCTTTGTATCCCGTTACCGACTGGGCTCTCTACGACGATGTTTATACCGAAAGATATATGGATACTCCTGTGGATAATCCGGAGGGCTATAAATTTGGATCAGTCCTGGAAAATGCTCACCGTTTGAAGGGAGACTTATTAATCGTGCATGGCATGATTGATGACAATGTCCATATGCAAAATACGGTACAGTTAATCAGCCGTCTTCAAGATCTGGGAAAAGATTTTGAATTGATGATGTATCCGGGAGAGAGACATGGTTGGGGAGGCGCCAAAAGGACACATTTGAGCCGGTTAATAAATGATTTCTGGAAAGAGCACCTGATATCACCTTCTGGTACCGTCAATACATCTGAACCCTGATTTCCATTTTTCATTAAAAAGGAAGCAGGGGAATTTTTCTAATTACTTAGAATAATTCCACCCCAAATTCGTGGGTCTTTCTTTTTCCGGAATTTTGTCTGTGCTTTCTGAAATGCTTCGTCGACCGAATTAGATTTCAATAAATATTTATAAAATAATTCCAGGAAGTCGGTGCGGTCCGTTTCTGCAATGGGCCAAAGCGTATAAATCAGTTTGTCCACACCTGAATCCAGAAAAGCTTTATTGATATTAAATATTGCACTGCCCGGAGTCGTGCTATTGATAGTCACCAAAGGTAAGACGACAAGTTGTGTTTCAGCAAGGTTGAGATTATAAATTTCTTCTGCGGTGATCAGTCCATCATCTTTTACTTCATCCTCTAATATGCCCGTTTTCCACGTGCTTTGCGAACCAGCTAAAGCCAGGCCACTCTGGAATGAACTGATCTTATTTTGCAGACCGGTAGAATCGGAAGAAGGGACGAAAAACAAAGGCACGGATAATTGTATGACCGGCCAGCGATCATTTTCCAACAGATGGTATAAATTTATTTTATTCGCTGCTTTGCCGTTCCTGATTTCCACCAGCTTTTTTTTCTTTGCCAGGTAGGAAGAAAGGGTATTTATTTCTGTGTTGGAGGCTGAAGGCTGACTAATCGGATGTGCATTTCTTACTGTCTCCGTAGCAATAGCATCGGGATTTATTTTTAGGATCAGTGATGGCATTTCACTTGAGTCCGTTACATTGTCGTAGAAGTCCGCTGATCCGAACATAAGCACGTTATTGGGATCAGTGCCTGGGGAAGCAGAATTATAGCTGGCAAGATCTTGATAGATCACAATCTCATGCTCCTCAATCAGCAATTCATCGCCTTTGGTCGGGAGCGCATAAAAAGATACCTTATTCAGAAAGCCATCCGGGCAAATGATAATTTTATCACTATTGATGACATCTTCTTCAATAGGTTTCCATATTTGTTCATAGTAATCCGATTGGTTCGTAATTTGTTCCGTCTGGAGAATATTTCGATTTAATTGAATTTTTACCAACCTGGTATCAGATGATCTGCCGGGAGTAATGAAGGCCAGATAAGATCCATTGTCTTGATAAGAATCATCCATTTTATTGTAATGGAGCACCTGATAAAAATCAATAATTCCGGCATTGGCATCCATTTTACTTTTTATCGTTCCGAACTCCACTTGTGTTGCGGAGGAAAATGAATTTGACTTGAATACCGGTAAGATATCTTGCCTGACACGTTTAATGTCTTCAATTAAGGCCGTTAATTCAGATTCATCCTGTTTTTGTTCAGCGATGGTCTTTGACTGCGCCGAAACAATTTTCTGTCTGATTATTTGCCACTGGCCATATGTTTTTCTGAGGTCCGGTGATGGATTAGCGAAATATGCAGAAATACTGGCCAAATCAGGTATTTGAGAAACACTCTTATAAGCCAGAAGCAGGTTATGCAGGGATTGCGAAGCTTTTGGTAATTGAGTTTGATTTTGAAGGGTAAAAGCGGAAAAGCGGCTAATTAATTTATTAAAATCATTGATAAATTCCTTGCGATCTGATTCGGAAAAAAGAGGTAAAATATCCTGCATGTAATAAATAATAAATTCCGCGGCAACCTCATATTTTTCCAGAGCAGATCCCGGGTCGATCTCTTCATAAAATGAAGCCAACTCTTTTGCAGATTCATAAACACGGTAGTTATTTCTGCCAAACAACTGGGTGAACTTGGTGAAGGCAGTTTCAAGATTTTCAGTTGCCTCATCGATTCTCTCAAGTTTTTCGTAGGTCTTGCCGAGGCTGAGCAGTGCATAAGCAAATTCCTGATGATTGGGACCCCAAACAAATTCCGCAATTTCCTTCACCTTGAGTCGCTCAGACAATGACTGCTCATATTGTCCTAATTCATAGTATATGGTGCCAAGATTATCCCGTAGCGTTGCTTCTGACCAATTTTTCTCGCCATATAAATTCAGACTGTGCTCCAGTGCATCCTGATAGTAAACTTCAGCTTCGGTATATTTGGCTTGCTTACGCAGGATGTTTCCCACATTCAATTGTGATTTTATATAGAGCGGATCGGTACGTTCGAGTCGGAGGGCGAAAAGTACATTCGCTTTTTCATAGTATTCATAGGCTTTTGTGAGATCGCCTAATTCCTCATAGAAAGCTCCAATTTCATCAAGAACAGCCGGATAAATTCTTTCATTTTTCTGGCTCGTATTTTCTTCGAAAAATTGAAGGATCTCCTGGTAAGTTTCTTCTGCTGCAGTGTAGCGACCCAGACGCTTCAGGATATTGACCGCATTGTTACCATAGAAGACCCGATTGATATGGTCTGCTGGCAAATATCTTTTGGCTAATTCATATGCCTGAAGGATCAGATTGCTGGCCCGGCGTTCCTCTCCCTGCGAGAGGTAGATCTTTCCTACGGCCACCAATGACTGGAAATATTCGTCTGACTGATTGGAAAAGGTTTCCTGTGCGAAACGTAAAGCCTTTCGTCCGTACTCCTGCGCCTTTTCATACTCGCCGTAGGCAATAGCATCATCGAGACTTTCAAGAAGGGTTTCATGGTAAAGTACCTCCTGACCTTCCAGATCACTCTCTAATTCTTCCAGTGCGCGATCCCTGTAATGTAGCAGTTCAACGCCATTTTGCAATTGGGACTGGAGATCCGCCATATTTAGGAGGGCATCCAGATACCGGCCCGATTTTTTCTCCGGAAGCCTGGCAAAAGTCTCTATGGACTCAGTAAGAAATCGTTCGGCATCTACCAGATTTTGTTCAGTAAGATTTTTGACACCCTGCCACAGGCTAAAGACCGCAAATGCTTCGGAAAGGGTATCAATGCTTCTTTCGGCATTGTATGCATCTTCAATCATTACACCCACCACTTGCAGCGCACCACTTTGATAGAGGGTGGTGATCATGCTATCCCTCTGTTGCCATGAAGCATTTTCAAAGGTCTGTCTTTCTTGTGCACTGGCATATTGACTCAGACAAAGGAGGAGGATAATGCAACTGCTTCTTACTGGACCCATCATCGAATTATCTCTGGTTGTGAAAAAAGATTCGCAAAATTAAAAAACGTTATCAGCGAGCTAAATGATTCGTATTAAAAACATCGTAGCCTGTATGTCAACTTTTCAAGCAAACCTATAGACTATTGGAGATGGACGGGTTATGGTGATCACCGGAAGACCTGGCGGCTTACCAGGCTTGACTCTTCCTGAAATATTTTCCTTATCTGATAAGGCCGCTTCTCCTGCGACTCGTAATAAGTACGCATTTGCAGTTCTACAATGATTCCAAAGGTTACTAATTGTATACCGGTCAATACAAATAAGATACCCACAAGCATCAGTGGCTTTCCCCAAATATCCTGCCCCTGAATCTTCAGCCACAGCATATAAAAGTTGATCAGTACCCCAATCAGAAAGATTATAACTCCCGAATTGCCGAACAGATGCATGGGGTTCTTTAAATATCTTTTGAAGAACAGCATTAACATCAGGTCACTCATTACTTTGATCGTCCGTCCCATACCATACTTCGATACACCATGGGTTCTCTCGTGATGCTTTACTTCCATTTGGGTTATCGTGGCACCTTCCAAATGTGCAAGCACGGGAATAAACCGATGCAATTCCCCATACAATCCCAGGTCTTTGGCAATTTCTCTTTTGAAGAGCTTCAAGGTGCAACCGTAGTCCTTAATTGAGACGCCAGAGCTGCGGCGAATGATAAAATTGGCAATCTTACTGGGAATTGTCCGAAGCAAGTGATCCTTTCTATTCTTACGGATACCGGCTACCAGATCCCAATCCCCTTCCATACTCTTTTTCAGCATGCCCGGGATATCCGAAGGGTCATTTTGCAGATCTCCATCCATGGTCACGATATAGGTACCCTGAGCCACATCAATACCAGCCATCAGTGCCAGACTTTGGCCATAGTTTCTTCTTAGCTGGACTATTTTTAGACGGTCATACATGGCGGTCTGCAACCGAGCCAGCGTTTGGTCAGAAGAACCATCATCCACGTAGATCAGTTCATATTCGAAGTCTGTCAGTGCCTTTTGGATAGCTCCGACTAATGGAAGGATATTATCTTCTTCGTTGTAGACACAAACAACTACCGATATATCAACATTTTTCATTTATCTGATCATTGGACCTTTCACCAGGTAGACATATTTATCTTTTCTTCTCACTCGAATCGAATCTACCACTTCAAAATCGGGTGCCAAGGTAGAATAATTCGCATGATTCACCAGCATGTAGGCATTTTCTTGAAGTTCTTCAGTGGTGTTTAAACTGGTGCCGCGTGCAGTAGTCAGATAGAAACCGACTTCATAGCGAAGACTGTCATGGTCATAGATATATAAATCACTACCCCTGGTCAATTCCGCAACTCTGTAGGAGTCTGTTCTGGTTTGCGCTCCCTTTGAAAATTCGGCGCGGGAAGGAAGTACGATTAAGGAAAAACCCAAACGGGCAACAATGAGAAAGAGCACAAATGCATGCAGCCGATACCCTCGATAGCGGACCATACTTACTACGGAAATAGTCATTGGTAGTACTACAATCGCCCATTTCCACCAGAGTCCTGAAACCTCTCTGGTGTCGTGATTGAATAGGACAACACTGGAGCCCAGCAGAACCGTACCAGCGAGCAGGATCAATAATATATCTGCTATCTGGTGCATCTTCGAACCAACGGTGTGTTCGTATATATACAGGCAGGTTCCGAAATACAGGGGAACAAACATTAGAAGGTACCTGGGGTATACTTCGGGGGATGTCCAATATATCCAGACATTTGCCAGAAAGGTGATGGACATAAAAAAGATAACCGGATTCCCTTTGATTAATTTTCTCGATTCTCTATGAAAAAGCACAACCGATAAAGCTGACCAGGGCAAGAAATGATAGACCATTTCAAACGGAAATAAAAAAAGCTGGATTACAGATTCGAGAATACCATGTTTCAGGACCGTTCGCCGCGTTGATTCACTCAAGAACACTTCCAGCAGTTTTTCCACAGGTTGATATTGGGAAAAGCTATATAAGTAACCACCGGTAATGGCCAGAAAAATGGAAACACCTGCCAGATGTTGCCAAGTAAATAGATTTCTCCAGCTATTAAAATGGTAATGAGCAAGCAACATGGTAAGGACGAGAAAGACCAGGGCCGGCAGTGCTTTCAATAAGAAGGCCAGTGCAATCAGGAAATAGATACCTGAATACAGGGTCAGGGTTTTCTGTTTATGGTGAAAATGGAAAATCCAAAAGAAAAAAAGAAAAATGAACCAGCTAAAGGCAATGTCAATCAGCCCAAGCATGGAATCCCAAAATAGTATTCGACCACAGGTAAGGAAAAAAAGCGCATTCAGGGTGGCAAACCGGGCACTAAAATATTTCTTGTAGGTGTGATAGATCGAAATAGTGAATAAAAACAGAAATAAAATAACAGGCAGTCTGGTGGTGAATTCACTGGCAATGCCGGTCATCCGGTAGGATGCAAGCAGGATCCAATTCCATAGGGGTGGTTTCTTAAAATAGTATTCACCATAAAGAGTCGGAGTGATTAGCTGGCCGGAATGATCCATTTCAAGTGCCACCAGGCCGCGGATACCTTCGTCCTCAATAAATGGGACAGCACCCAGATTAATTAGTAATACTGGCAGACTGATGATCAAAACCAGAATAAAAAAAGTTTTGTCACCTGGCCAAAGCGAGCGGATCGTTGTCATCGGGGAACCTTTATACCTTAGGTATCTCAACCGGGGCAAAGATAGAGTCTTTCATTATCTTACCTCGGGGCTGGACAACATTTGTCTACAATGCAGGATCTACCCAACAAGGAGATGATGAAATTTAAAAGATTGTTAATTGAGATCAAAAAGTTGTCTGGCACTACTCAAAACTTGAATTTGTTAAGAATATCAAGACTGTAAAATAGAAGATGGAAAGCCTGAGGCTAGCACAATCATATTTTCTCAAGATAGTTGCGGTCGTCTTTTTTTCATGTTTGTTGCCTGCAAGTATAGTGGCACAAATCGACACTGAGTTTTGGTTTGTGGCACCTAACCTGACAGAGGGCCATGGAGATGCACCGGTTCTGCTCCGGTTTACTGCTTTTGAAAATGATGCTTCCGTGACGATCACTCAGCCGGCAAACAATAGCTGGAATCCTATTTCTATCCAGGTACCGGCAGGACAGAGCCGTTCTGTTGATTTAACGGCAAGGCTGCTTTTACTGGAAAATACTCCGGCATTGACGCCATTGAATAAAGGTGTTTTTATACAGTCCAACCAGCCGGTGACTGCCTATTATGAGGTAAATCATACATTCAATCCCGATATTTTCGCCCTAAAAGGAAGAAATGCCCTGGGAAAGGAATTTCTGATACCGGCACAAAATTATTTCTCTAATGCCGGTGGTCTTTTCCCGCCGGCCAGGTCGGCATTCGATATTGTTGCGGTAGAAGATGATACACATATCCGGATTACGCCTTCGGCTACTGTGGGAGGCCATATTTCCGGCAGTACATTTGAAGTGGTTTTACAGAAAGGTCAGACATATTCGGTGGAAGCTCCCGATCTGGATCGCAATCTTCAGCTCACCGGAAGTAGGGTCACCTCCGACCAGTTGATAGCCATCACCCTGAAACACGACAGCAATCTCTATAGTGAATGTTATGATTTAGCAGGGGATCAGCTCGTACCCATCAATGTCCTGGGAACCGAATATATTGTAGTGAAGGGTTTTCTGGATGGCGGAGATCACGTATTTGTGATGGCCACAGAAGATGGAACAAGCATTACGGTGGATGGTGCAAACAATGGGACCTCGACCAACCGGGCCGATCTGGCGACAGGGGAAGTTTATCACTTTAATCTACAGAATTCTACAGCACATATCTTGAGTAGTGCTCCTGTATATGTAGTGCATATCACTGGGTTCGGGTGTGAAACAGGTTTGGCTCTGTTGCCAAAACTCGAATGTACCGGTTCGGTTTCAGTCAGTTTCAACCGTTCAACAGAAGAAAATTTTGGATTGATCCTAATCACCAAAAAAGGAAATGAAGATGCATTTACGGTGACACCCAACCGCCCTATTACGGCCGACCTTTTTGAGGAGGTACCGGGCACCGATGGCCGTTATGTAGCGGCCCGGGTCAATTTGACTAATCCAATTGGGGCTAACCAGGGCTTTCAGATCTCAAATTCCAAGGGCTTTTTTCATCTAGGTACGATCAATGGCGGTGATCGATCGGGTACCCGGTATGGCTACTTTTCCGACTTTAAGTCTTTAAAGCTAATAGCAGATGCGACCAAAATTTGCCTGGGTTCGACCATGCAGCTCATGGTCACCGGTAGCGATACCTACGATTGGTTCGGAAGCCCGGAGGTAGAAGGAAAAACCTCCTCCAGCGTAACGGTTCAACCGGATACAACAACCAATTATGGGGTCATTGGAGAAGATCTTGCATCCGGTTGTCTGGATACCGCTTACCTAGAGCTCGAAGTGTTTAAGTGGGCACGGCCTTCACTGGATATATCTCCAACCTGTGCCGGAATCAACGTATCCCTGATCTATACCGATACGCAGCCGCTTGAATCACTCACCTGGGTATTTGAGAAAGATACCTTCAGAACAGATGGAAAAGACACTTTTCAGATAGCCTGGGATGACCCCGGTTTGCGCACCCTGAAATTATTCGCCGCAAATCCGGCGGGTTGCATATCAGACACGGCGTTTTCCCTCGATGTTGGAGGCGTGCTGTTAGAACTTGACTCCGTGTACAGTATCGTATTGGGAGAAACACTCCCTTCGGAAACCCAGGTAAAAGACGGAGCAATTCAGGGAGCCACGATCGAGTGGTCTCCCCGGTCCGGTCTTTCCTGTTTTGACTGTCTGAATCCAATTTTTTCGCCTGAACAGAGCACGGACTATATTTTAACCGTCACGGATACATTAGGGTGCGTCTCTCAATATTTTGCCCGGGTCAATGTTGATCCCCCATTTTATATCCCCAATGCGTTCTCTCCAAATAATGATGGCAACAATGATGTTTTTGAGATTTATGATGGTCGGATAACTGTTGATGAGTTTATCGTTGCTAATCGTTGGGGACAGATTGTTCAGCGATCATCGCAGGCCATTTGGGATGGCCGGATAAATGGGAAAATTGCCGAACCAGGCGTCTATGTTTTCTATCTGAGAGGAGTACAAAGTGAAAGTGGAAGAGACTTTTCAGCCAGTGGTAGTATTACCTTGATCCGTTAGGAAAGTTATTGACCATACATGTTTATAACTTAATGCCATCTATATGTGTTTTCCATATATTTGCAACGCATTTAAGTCATCATCAGCAAACACCTATATCAATTGAAAAGCTTTATTGACCGGCATATCGGACCGGATGAATCTCAGCAGAAAACAATGTTGGAGTCGATTGGAGTGCAGACGCTTGTAGATCTGGTCGATAGGACCATTCCGGCGTCTATCCGTCTGAAAAAACCACTAGATATTAGCCCTGGACTGACCGAATATGAGTATCTGGAACAGCTTAAGAAGATTGCTGCAAAAAACAAGATTTTCCGTTCGTTCATTGGTCAGGGATACTATGGTACAGTGACCCCGTCGCCTATTGCCCGCAACCTGTTTCAAAACCCGGGATGGTATACTCAATATACGCCCTATCAGGCGGAGATCGCCCAGGGAAGATTGGAATCCCTGTTGAATTTCCAGACGATGGTCAGTGACCTCACCGGTCTCCCGATCGCAAATGCATCCTTGTTGGATGAAGGTACTGCAGCCGCTGAGGCGATGAGTATGTTTCATGGTTTACGCAATAAGAAGGCAACCGACAATGTAAATACCATTCTGGTTGACCATAAGGTTTTTGCCCACACCTACTCCGTCATGAAGACCAGGGCAGAACCTCTTGGAATCAACTTACAATCAGGAGATAGAAACCGTTTTGATCTGAATGACTCTGTATTCGCCATTTTACTCCAGTATCCTGATTCAGAAGGCAGTGTCGAAGATTACCAAAACCTGGTCAGGAGTGCACAAGAAAAGGGCATTTATGTGATTGTGGCTGCTGATCTCCTTTCCCTTACCCTGCTTAAACCACCCGGGGAGTGGGGCGCAGATGCCGTAGTAGGTTCCAGTCAGCGCTTTGGTGTTCCCATGGGTTATGGGGGGCCACATGCTGCTTTCTTTTCCACCCGGGAAAGTTTCAAACGTCAGATTCCCGGCCGGATAATCGGAGCCTCCGTGGATGCAGACGGAAAGATGGCCTTCCGAATGGCACTTCAAACCAGAGAACAACATATTCGAAGAGAGAAAGCTACCTCTAACATTTGTACTGCCCAGGCCCTTTTGGCCAATATGGCAGCAATGTATGCAGTTTATCATGGACCAGAAGGGCTGAAAGGGATCGCGACGGAAATTGCGGAGAAGACGAAACGATTAAAAGACGCGATTGGCAGCAATTTCCAAATACGGCATCATTCTTTTTTTGACACACTTACCATCGAAGTTTCGGCATCACAGCAGGCAGAAATAAGAAAGCGCGCCCTGGAGAATGAAATCAATTTGTGGTATGCCGAAGGATTGATCCAGATATCGCTCGATCAGACTACAAGTGAAGCGGATTTGGTAGATCTGGCACAAGTCTTTAGTGTTTCACTGTCAAAAGGAAACACCGGGACGGGTATACCGGATTGGGCTGAAAGAAAATCTTCCTTCCTCACTCATCCGATATTTCATGAGAATCAGACAGAAACCAAGCTCATGCGATATCTGAAACGCCTGGAAAACAAGGATATTTCTCTCACCCATTCCATGATTTCTCTTGGCTCATGTACCATGAAACTGAATGCCGCTACGCAGTTGATTCCGGTATCCTGGGATGCATTTGCGAATATTCATCCCTTTGTCCCCAGTGAGCAGGTACAAGGATATGATCAGGTTATTACCGAGCTGGCAAAGGATCTATGTACCATTACCGGCTTCAGCGCTTGCTCATTTCAGCCTAATAGTGGCGCCCAGGGTGAATTCAGTGGTTTGATGGCAATCAGGGCCTATCATGAAGCCAATGGTAGCACGGAAAGAGATACAGCCTTGATCCCTTCTTCTGCCCACGGTACAAATCCTGCCAGTGCAGTCATGGCCGGCATGAAGGTGGTGATCGTGGCTTGCGATGATCATGGTAATATCGATATTGATGATCTCAAGGCCAAAGCAGCGCAATATGAAGAGAAACTCGCCGCCTTAATGGTTACCTATCCAAGTACACATGGTGTTTTTGAAGAAGCGATAATTGAGATATGTGCCATCGTGCACAGGCACGGTGGTCTGGTCTATATGGATGGTGCTAACATGAATGCACAAGTGGGATTAACCAATCCGGCTCAGATCGGTGCTGATGTCTGCCATCTGAACCTGCATAAAACATTTGCCATACCACATGGCGGCGGCGGCCCCGGCATGGGACCAATATGCGTAAATGAGAAATTGGCGCCCTATCTACCAGGCCATATATTTTCGCAGCAATCAGAAACCGCGTCAGGATCTGTTTCCTCTGCTCCCCATGGCAGTGCCAGCATCCTTTTGATCTCTTATGGATATATCAAACTGCTGGGAGCTAAGGGCATCACGGAAGTAACCAAAATTTCCATCCTGAATGCCAACTACCTGAAAGCTCGGTTGGAAGCACATTATCCCATCCTCTACGTGGGAGAAAATGGATTTTCAGCCCATGAATTTATTTTGGATTTACGACCATTCAAGGCTATTGGTGTCGGCGCTGAGGACGTGGCAAAGCGACTCATAGATTATGGTTTTCATGCTCCTACCTTATCTTTTCCTGTGGCTGGTACTTTGATGATCGAACCCACTGAAAGTGAAGATAAGGATGAATTAGATCGTTTTTGTGAAGCGCTTATTCAAATTAAGGTAGAAATTGATGAAATTGCCAGGGGTGATTTCAGTACTGAAAACAATGTGCTGGTCAATGCTCCACATACGATCGAGACCGTCACCAGAGATACCTGGGATTTTCCTTACACCCGTGAAAAGGCGGCATTTCCCCTTCCATATGTGCGGGAAATCGGCAAATGCTGGCCTACGGTCAGAAGGGTGGATAATGCTTACGGAGATCGAACGTTGATTTGTACCTGTCCCCCAATAGAGTCCTATGCACAAGATGGTGCACTATGATTGTTGTCACAGGAGCTGCGGGATTTATCGGAAGTTGTTTGATCAGTGGGATCAATGACCAGGATATCAGTGCGGTCGTTGCTGTTGATGACTTTAGCCGTCCGGATAAATTAAGAAATTTGCAGCGGAAGCAGCTGGCCGGTATAGTGCACCGGGACGATTTTGAGGAATGGCTGGCCAACAACCACAAGGGAGTAGGTGCTGTTTTTCACCTGGGTGCGAGAACAGATACTACAGAATTTGATTGGGATATTTTTGACCGGTTGAACCTTAGTTATAGTAAAACGGTCTGGAAGGCTTGCTGTAAATACTCGATACCGATGATCTATGCTTCCAGTGCGGCGACGTATGGAGATGGAAGGCAGGGTTATATGGATCACCACGACATCGTAGAGAATCTGAAGCCCCTGAATCCTTACGGGGTATCTAAAAATTTATTTGACCTGTGGGCATTAAGCCAGAAGCACGCTCCACCACATTGGTACGGGCTTAAATTTTTTAATGTATACGGTCCCAATGAATATCACAAAGGACGAATGGCCAGTGTGATCATGCATGCATTTAACCAAATATCAGCCACCGGTAAGATGAAACTCTTTCGATCACATCGCGATGATATAGCTGATGGGCATCAAAGCAGGGATTTCATTTATGTCAAAGACATACTCAGCATCTGTCTGTATTGCCTGTATCAGAGACCGGAGTCCGGTTTATACAATGCGGGTACGGGGAAGGCTCGCACCTTTCTTGATCTGGTGGAGGCCACTTTCTCTGCGATGGATCTTGATCCCGTGATCGAATACATCGATACTCCGGCAGACATCAGAGATAAGTATCAGTATTTTACCCAGGCAGATATGCATAAACTGACTAACAGTGGGTTCAGCCATAGTTACTATGAATTAGAGGATGGGGTTGACGAATACGTGCGGTTATACCTTGCACCCGGTAAGGTTGAATATTAATGCAGGTATTAACACATGTTGTTTTTTTCTATATTTGAAGAGAGAACCAAACCACCATCAGTGCAAAGTCTTGACAACGCTAACTTCATTTTACTAATCCTGCAGAAAAGTCCGATGAGAAGTGATGGTTGGTTTTATAAAAACTGACTATGCGTTCACTTCGAATTATCGGCTTATTTCTCTTTATTTCAGGCGCAGTCATTGCGATACTGGATCTGCTTGATATGATTCAGGTGGCGAGGAGGGATAATCCGTTTTACGGAGCTTTGGCATTAATGATCGCCGGAATCAGTCTCACTTTTCTCAGTCAGTCGAGTGAGGAGTACTGAACTCACTTCATGGGGTTCATTGCGGCATAGTAGATCAACTGCCATTCATCGTCGATCTTGGCAAATCTGCGTTCCATACCGATGCCGGAGGTAGTTTGAATAATCGTTTCGACAATCATCTCATCCGTTAGCAGTTGCCACGCACGTTCATATCCGGTTAAATTGGGATCTATGGCCCGGTGCCATCTCCAATTGTCCCGTTTCCAGTGATATACTGGGGTACTTAGTGTATCAGCATTGGCAGGTAATCCGGCCAACGGGAAGGTGATATGATCTATTTGGTAGGATGTATCTTCATGAAATCGATCATAGAATGCCCGAAATTCATCGGGAATTGAGGACACCTCTTCTTCCTGAGAAACATCTGCACCTGTCGGTGCTTGCTTGCAACTGAATGCAATCAAAATAACACTGATCGACAAAATTATTTCCTTCATAAAATTATTCTTCTATTGCATAAACTAAAACATAGCTCCTCGATATTTCAAACCGGATGTTAAATCTTTGCAGATCTTCTTTATGCAGATATCCTTGGGTTGCTCCTGATTCGATATTGAAAGATTTCAAATACATCTGGGTTTTGAAGTCAATTGCTCTTCGACCCCAGGCTTTGTACAGGCTTTCTTTGGCTCCCCAGTATACATGCAAATAATCAACCGGGTTCGCACTTAAATTGACTTGTTCCAGCTCCTGGTCATTGAGAAATTTTGTGGCTAAACGGGTGATCTTTTCCACCTTAGTTTGAATATCAATCCCTACCAATAATGGTGCCGTTATTACTGCCGTATAGGAATGGGTATGACTTATAGACATATGCCAATCAGAGTCTCGGATGCAAGGTTTGCCGTATTCATCCTTGATGATTGGCCCGTGATTGAGATCCCGGGCCAAAGTATTCCAACACCAGCGGCTGGCTAGCCACTCCGTTTTACGCCGTCCCTTTAACTGGGCGATTTCAACCTCTTCCTCGTCACTAAGATCAAGTAGACGTTGAAAATATGCATCATTTTCTTCAATTTTCCAGATGGCAATCGCAACCTTGTTGGGTAAATATCTTGTTTCTAGTAAAGGCACTTAAAACTATTGAAGTATGATGCAAAGCAAATATAACATCTCTCAGCCGGGTGCATGTTGCCTGAGCCGGTCTTAAATTGGCAGTAGTCAAATATGAAACTTATTCTACAACGTAAATTAATTGGTCACCGAGGTTCGATCTACAGTGCTATTTTCGATGTGCATAGTCAACAGTTGTTTTCCGGTGGTGGGGATGGCTGGTTGGTGAGTTGGGCACCCGACAGCGTCGATGGACAACTTATCGCAGATGTCGGTGATCAGATATTTAGTATTTGCAATATTGATACGCAGAGATTAGCGGTAGGCACGATGGCCGGTGAGATCTATTTCCTGGGGAAATCAAGCCGGGACACACCTAGGCGTAAAGTTTTTCATGACAGGGGGGTTTTTGACCTGGCGATATTCAAAGACAAATTAATTTCTGCCGGTGGTGATGGTAAACTGGGTTTCTGGAATATCAATACGACGGAAATTGAAGAGTCGATTGCTTTAACCCATAATCGTATTCGAAGCTTATCGCTCAATTCCGCTGCAAGTTTACTGGCGGCCGGTTGCAGTGGAGGCGATATTTTTATATTGTCGACCACCAATTGGTCTGTGGTGGATATCATTTCTGAAGCCCATATTCCTTCGGTTTTCAGTATATGTTGGGATGATAACGACACACTCTTATCCGGTGGGAGGGATGCACATTTGAAGCAGTGGAAGGTTTCAGATTTAGATAAGCCGCAACATGACCTGGCAGCGCATTGGTATACGATCAATCACCTTCATCTCAACCCTAAACTACCTGTTTTGGCGACCGCGAGCCGGGACAAGACCATACGTTTATGGTCAACGGACACGCTTGATCTTATCCAAACCCTGGATCCGGTCAATGCAAAGGGCCACATTAACTCTGTAAATCGCTTAGCCTGGACCACAGATGGGACCCAGCTTTTTGCAGTGAGTGATGATGCCAGCATTTCGGTTTGGCAATTTTCCTGAATCTGATGCCCGGAGGGCGATTCTGAGCTTCTCACAAATGATTAAACAGTTTATCTTTATGCCCGCATGATTCTATCTGATAAGAAAATACTGGAATTAATGGACAGGGGCGAGATTGTCATCGAGCCTTTTGATCCGGCATCTATGGGTACCAATTCATATGATGTACATTTGGGCAAATATCTGGCGGTATATATTGATGAATGTCTGGATGCGCGTAAGCACAATAAGATCAGGGAGGTAGTAATTCCTGAGGATGGGTACGTATTGCAACCAGGTAAGCTGTATTTGGGAGTGACCGAAGAGTACACGGAGACCCACACCTGTGTCCCCTTTCTTGAAGGCAAATCCAGTATAGGGAGATTAGGAATTGATATTCATGCAACGGCTGGCAAAGGGGATGTTGGTTTTTGCAATACCTGGACCCTGGAGATTTCATGTGTTCAGCCGGTACGTATTTATGCTGGCATGCCAGTGGGACAATTGATCTATTTCAAAGTAGAAGGGGAAATAAAGAACTATTACAACCGGAAATCTTCAGCCAAGTATAACCAGCGAAGTATCCGTCCGGTAGAATCAATGATGTGGAAGAACAATTTCTAATCTGAAAACAGGTCTTATTTTCCAGTTCCGAAAGTATCAGCCCAGGCTAACATGCCTCCGGTTAAATTCAATACATTCTTGAATCCCTTCTGGAGGAATACTTGTTGAGCGATACCACTGCGATTACCCGATCGGCAATAGAGAATAACTTCATCGTTTTGATGTTCCAACAGATCATCAATCTTATTAGGCAGGTCTCCCATCGGAATCAGATCGCCGCCGATATTAAATTCCTGATGTTCATATGGTTCACGGACGTCGATCAAAACAAAATCGTCACCATTATCCATTTTCTTTTTTAGTTCCTGTACCGTTATGTTCATAGTTTATTTTACAATTTCTATCAATTGGGCCGACAATTTATGATCGGTGAAATTTATCACTTTTAACAAATATATTCCCGCCTGAATATTTCTGACATCAACCGACGACTCCAGGGCTTGTTGAAGAACAGATCTCCCTGTCAGATCGTAGACCTGTATTACACCCTCCGGGTTATTGTCAAGTCCATTCAAATAGATGATCTCCCTACTGGGATTCGGGAAGACGGTGAGTTCTTCCCAGTTTTCATACGATTTTGTATCGGTAGGAATGACAGATTCAGATCCCATTACGGGTCTGACCATCAGCGAACCTTGACGAAGGCCGCTGTTTGCCCCATTGACCCATCCCTGGCCTACGTTGTAAAAAAAGAAGTTAATCCCTGCCGGTGAATTCAGATCAAAGCCTACCGGAATTTTAACCCCGGAAATGTCTATCTGTTCCCAACCAACATAAAATTTGCCTTCCGGAATCGGAATACTGATCTTCTGGTCGTTAGAGTCCAGGAATGCATAGGTAGTAAAACCCTGCAATGTATCGTAATAGGTATCTGCATAGTAAACCTTGGCGGCTACTTGTTTCCATTCCGGCTCATCATCCAGGCTGTCGATCCAAACATACAGGTTGAATAGTTGATTAGAGCTGTTTCCTTCAATATGGGGTATGTGCAATTGTAGTCCCTGAAGCTCATCAGGAATATTGTTGTGAAATTCTACTGCAAAAGTTGTTGTGGCTACTCCGGTTTCTCCCCGGTCGATCAACGCTGACTCGGCGGTTCCATCATCATATGCATAATAATTGGAAAAGTAGGTAGATCTCACTACCTGGTTATTACTATTGCCGCCGATAATCTCATCTCCCCGGTCGAAATTAAGTTGACTTGAAATCTGGTAATCTTCGCCAGGATTCAAAAGATCGAACAATGCTGTCTGTAATGATTCATAGTTGTTGGAGCCCTGGTCATTCATATCAAAATCGAAAGAAGTGGCACCCGGTGTCAATAACCACAAATCAACCGGCTCAATGAATGTCCGACGCAAAAGTGTCTGTCCTTCATGAGCTATAGTCAGTGTAGGATCGTTCATGGTAAGGTTGACCTGATCGAGGTTGTTGAGATGGGAAATAATATTCCGGCGTACTTCGCCGATCCTAAACTGATTGCTGGGCATACTTGAATAAGGATCCAGAATGGGAGTTGGTAGATATCGAAATGCAATATCTCTGAACTGGTCCTGGGTGAGTTCATCTGATCCTAATCGGACATAATCAACATGCCATAGTTCCTGAAGCCCTTCATTTTTGGATTTATTCCTGAATCGAAATTGAAAATTTGCATGTAAAAAAGAGTCTGCAACGGCAATACGATTGTAGGCAAAGTCCGGGGCTGGGTTAATGAGAGGATAACTGTTTGGCAAGCCTTCCATTTGCCAGACCCTCACCCATTCTCCTGCCTGGTTTCTGAAATCGACTACCAATGAATCTTTGATCCTTGGTTTTATACCCACCCCTCTTGGTTGCGCAAAGAAGGAAAAGTACACTTCTGTTTCTGAGGATAGATCCATGAAAGCCGAGGTGAGGTCATCACTAAATCCTTCCCGTTCACCGTAAGGATTGCCATTTTCATTCAATCCGTCGAACGTCGCTACACCAACAGTCAGTGGACGCTCAGCCAATGTGGAATTAACGAATACATCTCTGTCCAACCATCGACCCGGATCGGGATATATTTGAGTGGATGAAAAATCGTCAAAAAAGGGAAGATTGATCCTGGGACCGCTTATAAATGCGATCTCATATTCATTGCAGAGTCCGTTCGAATCGCAGATCTCTAAACAAACAATGTCTGTTGTGCTTCCTCCGGAATGTTGATACGTCACACAGGTGTCAGCGATTTCCAATGTACCCTGTATAGCGTTACACTGCGTGTAATTGATCTCAGCTGTATTAGAACCCAACATATCCTCATCGGGACAAAAGGTCGCAGCAGCGCCCAGGGGGACAAAAACTTTACATGGCTTGCCTTGAACAGATCGCTTATGCACCGGAGGTGCAGCAGGTATTGCCGGATTACGGACCAAACCGATTTCTCCTGGCTGAGCTGAAACAGTGGGAGCAAAGAAAGTTACAGAAATCAAGGTGAGAATAAGGAGATCCCTAATTTTCATCACAGTCATCCGGCCTGTTTTGGGTTAGATAAATCTTAATGGTATCACCGGTATAGACCCGGCTTTCCGGTGAAGGTTCCTGGTCGTAGATATAGGCGGCATCAATGTTATTTACCGTCCCATCCTGTTCCTCTTCACCTACAACCAGGTTGAGAGTCTGGAGTTGAAATAGTACTTCGTCATACGATTTGCAGATGAGGTTGGGCATATCGAGCGATCCTCCCGATTCTTTTGATAAGATCATCTCCAGCATGCCTCCTTTTTCGATCAGGACATCATCCATCCGGACATCTGAACTAACTACGGTTTCACCTTTGTAAATGACTTCCAGAATATGATCGGGGGCACCTGCATCGTATTTACGGCCCACAATCTTTGTATTGATTTCAAAACCCTGCTTCAATTCTTTTTGTTTGCGGTCATAACTTTTACCATAAAGTACCGGTAGGCGGCCGAGGGGTATTTTGTCCGCAGCCTCCTTGGTGACTGTAACGTATATTTTTCGCTTCTGTTTTACCTGGCTGTCCGCTTTTGGGTTTTGATCGACGATGATACCTCCTTCTTTTCCCACCAGAAATACAGAGTCAACGACCCGGATCTGGAATGACTTTTCCTGTGCGTCTCTGGCAGCGACTTCGACCACTTGTCCGGTGTAATCCGGCAAAACAAGTGACTGGCCATGATGGGTATACCAACGCAAAAAAAGCATGACCATCAATAAGACACCGAGTAAAAATAGGGCTACCAAGCCAAGATTTCTCCAGAGCATGTTTATAATTATTTCTGGGCCAATTTGTTAATTGCAAGATTTTCGAGACAAATAACCATATCCGGCATTAAAGGTAAACTTTAATTCACTTAGCATACATATGGCTGTAAAAGAATATGTTTACTAACCTAATTAATGGATCTTTGCGAGCAGTTTGCTCGTTTGACGAGATGGTTGTGATTCTGTTCCACTTCAATCCTGATTTCAATTCCATTTGATGAATAAAGAAATACTCCGGCTGGCAATTCCAAACATATTAAGCAACGTCTCAGTGCCGCTTCTTAGTACAGTCGACACTGCTTTGATGGGACATTTGTCAGAAGCACATTTGGGAGCGGTTGGTATAGGAGCAATGGTCTTTAATCTGATCTATTGGAATTTTGGATTTCTGCGAATGGGTACTACCGGTCTGACTGCGCAAGCTTACGGGGCCCAGCAGCATCAACATATAGCCACTCTCCTGGGTCGATCGTTGCTGGTTGCTTTCTCGATTGCCCTAGCGCTCTTATTCCTGCAACGCCCCTTTGCTCATTTGGGGATCTGGTTTTTTCACGTGGCAGACGCACAGGTTGACCTGGTTCAGGACTATTTTAATATCCGGATTTGGGCGGCACCGGCAACCCTGGCATCTTACGTCATCTTCGGATGGTTTTTCGGCATGCAGAACGCTATCTATCCGCTTATTTTGACAGTAGTCGCCAATCTGATCAATATCATACTGAGCTATATTCTCATTCACTATTTTGATATGGGCATCGCCGGAGCTGCCTGGGGCACGGTCATTGCTCAATATGCCGGTCTCTTATTTTCGATAATCCTGCTTATCAGCCGGTACCGGGATTATTTGAAAGATAGTATTGCTCAATTATTTGAAAATGCGGTGGAATTGACCAAGTTTTTCTCCGTCAACCGGGATCTCTTTATCCGTACATTAAGCCTCACTTTTGCTTTCGCCTTCTTTTATCGGCAATCATCGGTGGCAGGGGCTACCATGCTTGCGGTCAATGTTGTTCTGCTTCAACTCATCAACTGGATGTCTTATGGCATTGATGGATTTGCCTATGCAGCAGAAAGTCTGGTGGGCAAATATAAAGGCGCTGAAAATACCCGTATGGGAAATCAAGCTATTCGATTAATCATGCTATGGGGGTTTGCTTTGGCGATCTTTTTTAGCCTGACTTACTTATTTTTTGGCATGCCGATATTTACTGTCTTTACCAATCAGGCGGAAGTCATTCAAAGCGCCAGGCCATATCTCTGGTATATGGTGGCTTTTCCAATAGCAGGTTTTATTTGCTATATCTGGGATGGTATTTATATTGGATTAACCGCGACAATAACCATGCGAAATGCCATGCTGATATCGCTGGGCCTTTACCTGGGCATCTATTATTTATTAAAAGATATTTGGCCCGTACATGGACTTTGGACCGCATTACTTCTTTTTCTACTGGTAAGAGGAATAATTCAGAGTTTATACTTTGGGAAATATGGATGGAGTATAAAGTGAATTTTTACCTTTTAATAAATTTAAACAACGTGGGTTTATTTTCTGAAATAATCGCCAGATAATAGAGGCCAGCAGGAAGGGTGGAGACATTTATTTCCGAGTCATCCCGTTTCCAAATTAATCGCTGACCTACATCATTTAGAATAATTAACTCCTGGGCGGTAGCACCTTGGGAACTAAAAATGTTGACCAGATCGTTTGCCGGATTGGGATAAATAAACCAAGTATTCTGAGAGGCGATCGCTTCGGATTCTGCAATAATAATTAGCCCTCTTTCCCGGGCAGATAATTGTGACAAATCAACGCTGCCACCATTTAAGTAGACCACCATCTTCATTTGTTGACCTAAACTGAAATCATTACTGACCACCGCATTTTTTGTAAAGGACAAATGCGCTCCGGGAGAGAGATGAGCTTTTATATTTTGTGATTTTTTTTCTCCTTTTAGTTCATGCATTTCCAACTTCAAATCCAGAGTGAGCGAAGCATTTTCTTTCACTAAGATTTCACCTCCATTTCGCATTGCCAGGATACCTTTACCGTTATTTCCCAATACTGTATTCGAATTTTCAGCAATAATTAATTTTGACCCGCGGCTAATTTGCACGCAGGCATCTTTTGCATAAAAATGAATCGCGCCATTGTCTAAAATCAGGTTACCACCATCTTCAAGAATTATTTCTGCCGGGTTATAGAGACAGAAATTTCCTACATCCGATAAATAATAGGAGATCTTATGCCGAATACTATCGGATCCCTGGATTAAGCCACCTCTCAATTGAGCAAAAGACTGAAATAACAGAGATCCCCAGACATTGATTTTTATTTCTTGAGCTGATGGTTTATTTTCAGCCAGCTGAAGATCTTCATAGTAAATGTTTGCTGCGGAGGGATAATGTATAGAGTCGCGATTAAGCAAAAGAAGGGTGTTTTTATATTCGCTGTTTAGACCGGCATGTTCTATTTCATAGTAGTTTCCGGTGTACATCGATTCGGTTATGACCGTATTGTCCACAATACCCTGGTATTCGGCTTTGCGAAACTCCGCCCATAATGAGATCGTATCTGACCACGCTCCATCCCACTGAAACTGAAGAATAAATTCATTTAACCTGACCGGTGTCAGTCGATCGGTTGCAAAGCAGAACTCTCCAAAATTGTCAACCAAAGAATAGAATAGGTCTTGAGTCTTTGTCTTTATGCCGGCGCTATCGGGTACTTCAATCTGAAGCAAGATGCCTGTACAGTTATCATCTTCACAGTCTTCGGCATATTGACCAATTCTAAAAGGGAAAGCACCTGCCGACACCCCGTAGATAGTGTTGGGCTCCAGCATCGGCAGGGTATCTGGAACGTATCGTAGAAAGAGTTTTTTCGCCGGATCAAAATCATTAGAGACAATCAACCCTGAATAGTCACCAGCGGCAACTTCATAACAGGTAGTGGTATCTTTATCCCCATTCCATTGGTCATTTTCAGTTTGATACACATCCCAATACTTTGCGATAGTAGTGGATTGATTCATACACTCAATAGTATCGAGAACGGATAAGTTTATGTTCATCAGGATATCACTCTGCCCCCAGGTGGTGACCGCGATGAATAAAATTATGACCGTTAAAAATGATTTCATTGAGTTAAATTATAACAATAAAGATTGAAATGCTTTGCGCTCCATCATATTTATTTGTTTGTAATATTTTCTTCTGATCACTCTCTATTGTACATTTACAGCATCATCCCGGAATTGACAGTATCTCCCAGGCTGGGAATCATCGGGAATCCTTTTTCTTCAAAACTTCAGACTATGCCCGATTTCGTCCATTTACATTGCCACACGCAGTATTCCCTTTTGGATGGTGCTTCCCGCATCGAAACCATGATGGATAAGGCGGTTTCTGATGGTCATAAAGGAGTGGCGCTCACGGATCATGGCAACATGTATGGGGCCTTCAAATTTGTCAATGAGGCAAATAAGCGAAATCTCAAACCCATGGTGGGCTGCGAGTTTTACCTGGTGGAGGACCGGCACGTGAAAAGTTTCTCCCGTAAACTGGGGGAAAAGGATCGACGGTTTCATCAATTATTGCTGGCCAAAGATGAGATAGGGTATCGTAATCTTTCTAAGCTTTGCTCCCTGGGATTCATTGAAGGCCTCTATGGTGAGTACCCCAGAATTGACAAAGAGTTACTACTTAAGTACCATGAGGGCCTGATTGCGACCAGTTGCTGTCTGGCCGCCGAAGTACCCTCTACTATACTCCGGGGTGATCTGGAAAAAGCCGAAGAGCTGGTCAAATGGTGGTTGGATGTTTTTGGAGAAGATTACTACATCGAACTGCAAAGACACCGGGGATTGGAAGATATTGATGGTTCGGGAAAGAGCCAGGAAGATATCAATCAGGTCCTTCTGGGTTTTGCCAAGAAATACAACATCAAAGTTATTGCGACCAATGATGCCCACTACGTTGAAGAGGAAGACTGGAAACCTCATGACATCTTACTCTGCATCAATACCGGTAGTAAGTTGGATAGTGAGCAAAGATTTAAATTCAGTAGCTCGGACTATTTCTTTAAGACGAAGAATCAGATGTCTGAGCTGTTTGCAGATGTGCCGCAAGCTCTGGATAATACGCTGGAAATCTTTGATAAGATCACACCATTGAATCTTCAGCGGGATGTTTTGCTGCCCGCATTTCCACTGCCGGCAGGATTCGAGACTCAGGATGATTATTTACGGCATCTGACCTTTGCCGGTGCGGCAAAGCGCTATGGCACTGTGGATGCGAGGATTGAGGAACGTTTGAATTTCGAACTGCAGGTGATCCGTCAGAGTGGATACCCTGGATACTTCCTCATCGTCCAGGATCTTACCTCCACGGCACGGAAGATGGGAGTGAGTGTTGGACCAGGACGGGGGTCTGCCGCTGGATCAGCCGTAGCTTACTGCCTGGGAATTACCAATATTGATCCGATCAAATATGACCTTCTTTTCGAGCGCTTTCTTAACCCGGAGAGAATTTCGATGCCTGATATTGATATCGATTTTGATGACGAAGGGCGGTCAAAAGTGATCGATTACGTGGTTGAAAAATACGGACGCAATCAGGTCGCCCAGATCATCACTTACGGTTCGATGGCAGCTAAAATGTCTATCCGTGATGTAGGAAGAGTACTTGATCTGGAGCTTAAGGAAGTGGACCGTATTTCAAAATCCTTTCCTCAGCAACTCGGAGTCAGTTTGCGGCAGGTACTGCGAAACGGTGGTTTGGACAGATCATTTAGAGATTCGTTGAATTCGGATGATGTAGAAAGGGCTGAAAGAATCATTAGCATGTCCCGCCAGGACGATTTGGTAGGGTTGACCCTTCGTACAGCCAAAGAATTGGAAGGCAATATTCGGAATACGGGTCTTCATGCCTGTGGTGTAATAATCACTCCGGGTGACATCAGTGACTATGTTCCGGTGGCAACGGCCAAGGATGCTGATCTGCTGGTCACCCAATTTGACAATAGTGTGGTGGAGTCTGCAGGGTTGCTGAAAATGGATTTTTTAGGTCTCAAGACCCTGAGTATCATCAAAGATGCGGTTGAAATAGTGAAACAAAGGCACCAGGTCGAACTCGACATGGATTCTGTGCCCCTGGACGATGAAAAAACCTTCGAATTATTTCAACGGGGAGATACAGTGGCCATTTTCCAGTATGAATCACCGGGCATGCAGAAACATCTTAAAAATCTGAAGCCCAACAAGTTTGAGGATTTAATTGCCATGAATGCGCTGTATCGGCCAGGGCCACTTCAATACATACCAAATTTTATCGCCCGGAAACACGGCAAAGAAACCATCACTTATGATGTACCGGAAATGGAGGAATTTCTGTCAGAAACCTATGGTATTACGGTCTATCAGGAACAGGTGATGCTGTTATCTCAAAAATTGGCAGGCTTTTCCAAAGGACAGGCAGATGCGCTTCGAAAAGGGATGGGAAAGAAGAAGAAAGAGATCATCGACGAGCTTTATCCCAAATTCATGGAGGGATGTCTGAAGAATGGTCACCCT
This sequence comes from Saprospiraceae bacterium, assembly GCA_020436835.1. Classification (GTDB taxonomy): domain Bacteria; phylum Bacteroidota; class Bacteroidia; order Chitinophagales; family Saprospiraceae; genus JABDMH01. The sequence continues at coordinate 37,745 of JAGQWZ010000039.1, forward strand.
AAGGAAGTTATTGACAAGGTGTGGAACGACTGGCAGGCTTTTGCCTCTTATGCATTTAACAAGTCTCATAGTACTTGCTATGCTTTTGTTGCTTTTCAAACGGCGTATTTAAAAGCCCATTATCCCGCCGAATTCATGGCCTCGGTACTTACCCACAATAAAAATGACATCACCAAACTGAACTTTTTTCTCCGTGAATGTAAAGCGCTTTCGCTTGAGGTGCTTCTCCCGGATGTAAATGAGAGTGGCATCAACTTTACCGTAAATACGATGGGGCACATCCGCATCGGTCTATCGGCAATGAAGAACGTGGGCCAGGGAGCAGTTGAAGAACTCATTCGCGAGCGACAGGCCAATGGGTCATTCTTGTCATTCCTTGATATGATGCGAAGATGCAATCTAAGGGTCCTGAATAAGAAAAACTTTGAAAGTATGATTATGGGAGGCGCCCTGGATTGCTTTAGTGAGACCATCCGGGCTCAATATTTTGCACCCTCTGAAAAATATGAGACGTTTATCGAACATGGATTGAAATACGGAAATGGATATCAACAGCAGAAGGAGGAAAATGCAGTCAGCTTATTTGGAGGAACGGATGAGGTCTTAATTCCGGAACCGGCGATTCCCATTGCTGAACCCTGGTCCATGATGGATCAACTAAACCGGGAGAAAGAGATCATTGGAATCTACGTCAGCGGACATCCTCTTGATTCCTATAAATTGGAATTGGACAATTATATCAACTGTGAGCTTATCCATTTCGACCGGGTGCAGGCACCTGGCCGGCAGCTCAAGGTGGCCGGCATCATCACTCAGGCTATGCATGGAGTGAACCAACGCGGTAATGGATATTGCCGATTCACCTTACAGGATTATAATGGATCGATCGAACTGTATCTGAGCAGTGACATGTATATGAGGTACCGTGGTCTAATCGAAGTGGGGCAGGTCATATATATAGACGGTCTTTTCAAAAGTCGATATCAGTCTGATGAACTCTTTTTTGATCCTCAGTCGATCAGCCTGTTATCTACCTTGGGTGATGAGTTGACAAAATCGATTACCCTTAAGATTCCACTTCACCAGATCACCCCGGAATTTGAGAAGACGCTGGATTCCCTTTGCCTGAATTATAAGGGCAGGCATCCACTTCGAATGGTGGTATATCATGAAGAGTTGCAAATTCCCTTTTTGGCTGAAAAGAGAAAAGTGCAGGTGGATAGCAAGCTATTGAAAGAACTGGAGAAAATAGGAGTTCCTTATAAATTGAATTGACTCTTGTCCCTGTTCAGGAAATTTCTTGCTTAGATACCAAATAGTTGTATCCATCTCGCGTTACCTTTTTATAAGGTCGTTGTATGCACGAAAAGATTCTTATCCTATTTCTATGTCTGTGCTTTCCATTTCTTACGTTGGCACAACAATCTCAAATTCCAATTTTGAGATTTGAAGGAGTACAACCTTTTCTGGAAAAAGAAAATGATACGACCTACCTGATCAATTTCTGGGCAACCTGGTGTAAACCCTGTGTCGAAGAATTACCTTTTATTGAGCAGATCCATTCGGACGACTTTGATGATCCGGTGCAAGTCATTTTAATAAGCCTTGATTTTCGAAATCAGCTTGAATCGAAGCTTATCCCCTTTATTGAAGAACACCAGATAAAATCCAAAGTAGTGGTACTGGATGATCCGGATGCCAATGCCTGGATCGATAAGGTGGATCCAAGGTGGTCGGGTGCTTTGCCGGCATCAATAATTTATAAAGGCAATAAGAGAGAATTTTATCCGGAAGGATTTACAGATTATAAATCCCTAAGAAAAATTATTAGTAGTTTTTAATAATCAGAAAATTAGCAATTATGAAAAAGTTGTTTTTACTCATCACCGTATTATCGGGAGCGCTACTGATCATGTCCATGCGCTTGGCAGATAACAAGCCTTATGAAATCGGGGACAAAGTTGAAAATTTCAAACTGAAGAATGTAGATGAAACGTGGGTCAGTCTGGATGAATATATGGGAGATCAGGGAGCCATTATCATTTTCACCTGCAATACCTGCCCATACGCTCAACTTTACGAAGACCGGATCATTGATTTGCATTCCAAATTTTCGGAAAAAGGTTTTCCCGTTTTGGCGGTAAATCCCAACGATGCAGCACAGAAGCCTGGGGATAGTTTTGAAAAGATGCAGGCAAGGTCGAACGAGAAAGAATTTCCTTTTCCTTATGTATTTGACGCTGACCAGAAAGTCTATCCTAAATTCGGAGCAACCAATACACCCCATGTTTTTTTAATCGATGCCGATATGCAGCTACGTTATATAGGAGCAATTGATGATAACGCTCAGAATCCGGAAGCAGTAAAAACGAAATATGTAGAAGATGCTATCGATGCTTTGATGACCGGGAAAGATCCTGTGCCTGCTCGTACAAAAGCTATTGGGTGTGGAATAAAAGCCAAAAAATCAATGGGCTAGGGAAGACTCTGCAATAAGTCGTAAAATATGAAAAGGGGTATTGTTTTTACAAATACCCCTTTTTTGCATTTTTTAAATTGTAATTTCTGTCATGAGTGACATCAGGTCCGAATGAGTACTTGCCAGCTTGCCCTTTAGTGATTCCAGACTTTCTTTAAATTGACCTAAATCTTCATCCGCTTCACTAACAAAGTCAGTGATCTCATTTACCTCACTTAATGTATTTTCGGTAAACGATTGGGTAGCAGGAAGTTCTTTGAGGATCATCACCTGATCAGATTTAGCATTGTAGTCTTCCATCAATTTGCCAAATTCATTTGTAAGGGTAGACAAATCTGCACCAACTTCCATGAAGTTGTTTTTTGCAGTTATGATATTGGATTGTTCTTCTTCGGAAAGTGCATTAAATGCAACAGAATCGATAGCAACTGATGCAATTTTTTCTGTATAGTCTGCATTAGCGAAATTTAATATTTCTGAAAACCCATTCGCATTTGCGGTTAGACTTTCCCAACTTGAAGCCAATTCATTTACAGCAGCTGTTTCCTTTTCAAAAGATTTACAGGAAGCAAAAATGACCAAAAACAAAAAGATGTTTTTCATAGAACTGAACGTATTTAATTTAGTGCAAAATTAGATACGGAGTATATGCCTCGTATGCTTTTTTCTAAAATTATTTTTTTGACAGACAATTCTTAAATGTACGTTGCTAAGTTGAACTTAGAATATAATGTCTTTAAGTCTCCGGGGATACAATGCCCGAGCACATTACATAAAAATTTCATTAAATCTTGACGTTGATTCTTAGATGTTCTTCTTCGGAGAGCCTAGACCGGTTTTTATTTTTTGTATTTCAACTAAATCACTCTCCCATTTGGTATCTATGGCCCTTCCATTGACAAAAGTCAGTCCGATCGGATCCTGGACGGCAAGAGCCTGAACCTTTTTGGCTGAGGCATGTATTTCAAGGGATCCAGTGAATGCAAGTATTTCCGGGGCATTATTGGCATTAACGCCTGCTCCGGGCATGATCGACAGGTGAGAATCCGAGGTGTGTTCTACCATTTTTTTCAACATATGTCTTCCTTCCCAGGCACTCCTGGCTGCTCCGGAGGATAGGACACGATCGAACTCTAATTGCATTAAAGTATCCAGCGCCCGGAAAATGTCACCACAAACATCGATAGCCCGATGGAAGGTGAGATCAAGTGACCCGGCTACGTCTCTGATTGCTCTCATTTTCTCCGGGTCGATCGTGCCATCTTTTTTTAGACATCCTACGACAACACCGTGTACTTTTAGTTCACGACAAGCCTTCACCGTTTGCATAATCGTAGCGAATTCATACTTGTCATAGATAAAATTTCCCAGACGAGGCCGTACCAGGACGTGTACCGGAAGAGATGTAGCATCAGCCACCGTTTGCATCAAGCCCATATCAGGAGTCAGCCCACCTGTTTGTAAGGCGGTACATAATTCGATCCGGTCTGCCCCACCTCTTTCAGCAGTCAACGCTGACTGATAGGATTGCACTGCGATTTCTAAAATATTTTCTGTTGTCGGCAATTTCATATCTTTCTCCCATGAAATGGGCTAATCTAACTAAAAGTCTATGTTTGATTCTGTTTTGTGCGCTTATTGCATGCCAGACAGGCCAGACCGATCTGCAATTACAGGAAAGGGATTTGTTGGAATATGGGATTCCCATTACCATCGAGGTGCCTGATAGTGCAGAGATTAAGTCAATGGACTGGGGAATTCAGAAAGACATTTCAATTAGTGGAGTTACAGGTTACAGTCTTCAGATTTTTAGCTCGAAAGCCAGTACCCACAACCTCTCCGTGGCGATCCGTGATTTGAAGCAGACCGTAGAAGATGGTGTCTATTTCTCCCAATTTACCCTGGAAGAAGAGGATGGATTTATCTTTGAGATGATGATTGATACCGTCGTTAACTATGATTTCCGGCACTTGAAAATCCAGGGAGACAATGAGTATCTTTTTCAAGCGGGCATGTCGGATTCATTTACGCGGGAACAGATAGAAATGCTTTACAATATAGCCAAGAAGGCACGCTAACTACCTGAATGATCCGGAAGAAAACCTGAATCTTCGTGGCCCCGGTACGAACGTCCGAACATTCTTATCTTTATGGATGTTTACACTCTACCAGGTGAAAGGTCTGGTATATTTCAGTTAATCAACTAAAACTAACATAAGACATGGCTTTTACACTTCCTGATTTACCTTATGCAAAAGATGCATTAGAACCTCATATTGATGCAAGAACCATGGAGATCCACCATGACAAGCATCACGCCGGATACACGAGCAATTTGAATGCTGCCATCGAAGGTACTCCTTTAGCAAATCAAACTATTGAAGAAATCCTGGCTGGAGTATCCGGTCATGGCGCTGCGGTGCAAAACAATGGAGGAGGCTTTTACAACCATAGTCTCTTTTGGCAAATTATGTCACCGGACGGTGGTGGTGAGCCCAGTGGTGACCTTGCAGACGAGATTAATCGAAAATTCGGCTCCTTCGCAGAATTCAAAGATGCATTCTCACGAGCAGCAAAAACACAGTTTGGTTCTGGTTGGGCCTGGTTACTGGTTGATAAATCAGGCCAACTGGCAGTGACAAATACCCCTAATCAGGACAACCCATTAATGGATATCTGCAATGTAAAGGGTACTCCGATCCTTGGTATTGATGTGTGGGAGCACGCATACTATTTGAATTATCAAAATCGTCGTCCGGATTACGTCGAAGCATTTTTCAACGTAATCAACTGGAATGAAGTAACACGCAGATTTAAAGCAGCCAAGTAAGACAGATTATAATCAACTTGGTCATAAGATTCGAAAGGGAGATTTGATCTCCCTTTTTTTGTTCCATAATATTCGTATCTATATACAAATTACCGGTGACAACCGTATCCTTCGACCTTGGGAAACCAATTAAGCGTCCTACCGGTTGGAAAATCAGAAAAACCTGCGTCGATGTATCAACAGAATAGCAATAGATTCAAGAGAAAAGCCCGGCTTCGCGTCCTGGCGAAAAGAAGATTCTTTATCCATCTTGGTATTTTTGGCATAGTTTCACTATTTCTCTTTACTATTAATATCCTTACCGGCAGTACGCTTTGGTTTTATTGGCCGGTGATATCCTGGGGGCTGGCGGTAGCAATTCATTATCTGGTTACTTTCGGAGTGCCCGGCACCGACATTCTGTCGAAGGAGTGGGAAGAACGTGAGTATGAAAAAGAGATGTATATCCTGGAAAGAAAGGATGCCATGGCCAAGAACAAATTATCCGAAAAGACAGAAAATCCGGAGCAACCGGATGAACTCGAACTTAGGGAACCGGTAAAAATGAAGAAGGACTGGGATCAGGATCTGGTATGACTTCTTAAAAGATGATACGTTCCTTATGTGTGTATATGTTGAAACGGTCGCTTTTAAGAAAACCAATCAAAGTCATATCATTCTCGTCGGCCAGCTCAATCGCCAGTGAACTGGTAGCTCCCACCGCTGCGATTAAAGGGATGCCTGCCATCAGTGCTTTTTGCACCAATTCAAAACTGGCCCGGGCGCTGACTAAAATAGCCATGTTTTTCAGAGGAAAGTCAAAATGATGAAGCGCAAATCCGATTACTTTGTCTACGGCATTATGTCGTCCAATATCTTCCTGGATGGCATAGACCTGTCGTTCTGAAACCAGAGCGGCAGCATGAATTCCGCCGGTACTGGGAAATACCCGTTGGTTACCGGATAAAAGATCCGTCCAGCTCAAGATATGTTCTTTGCGAAAAGAAGGTTTCTCCCTGTCCAGCCGGAAAGGAATGGTCATTCTGATATCATCCAACTGGTTCTTTCCACAGATGCCGCAACTTGAATTGACATAAGTATTTCTCTCCTGATGGATTAAATCCACCTTAAGATTTTCTGCCAGTTCGATCAGAATTTCCCCCTCCCGCAAGACCCGGATCTGCACGATATCCTCTTTCTTGTGAATAATATTCTCGGTATAAAGATAGCCGGCCGTCAGAAAAGCATCCTGTCCCGGAGTACGCATCGTCATCGCAAGGCGAGTAACTCTACGTTGCTCTCTGGGGCCATATCTCAACACTATTTGTAGCGGTGACTCCAGTGTGATGAGGTCCGGTATCTGATGGACAGCGTCATGCTCATACCGGGTCATCGAAAACGTCTTAATCCCCGGCTCCTGGTCATCCATGAGACTCACTTGGATTGGGAAATAAGCTGGTTTCGTCTTCCCCCGGGCGATCAGTCAGGCACTTGAAATCTTTTTCTATAGTAAACACTAGCTGTTCCCCGTTGTCCAGGCTGATCTGCCATGAATACCCGACCTGATCATTTTCATGCCAACCGGCTAATTGGGACTTTGGCAGACCCGCTTCTATAACATTATTTATAATGGAGATCTCCGCCTGGTCCAGTTCTCTTACCCTTATCAGGGTCTTTAGCGCCCGGAGAGAAGGAAACATGGTCTGAGACGAAATCTCACCGCTCTGTATCAGTTGATCCACTTCCGGCATGGAGAGTCTTATCCGGATTGAATTGTCTTTCAGCCTTAATTTCATCTTGAATAATGGTACTTTTGCTCTACAAGTTAATCGTAAAATTGACCAATGGCAACCAACAAAAAATATCGAAAAGAGAAAGATAGCATAGGATACATCCAAGTGCCTGAAGATAAGTATTGGGCCGCACAAACGCAGCGATCAAGCGAGAACTTTAAAATTGGTGGACAGAAAATTCCCATTGAAGTTATCCGTGCATTTGCCATTCTGAAAAAGGCTGCCGCTCAAACCAATGTAGAGCTAAAAGTATTGCCGGCAAAAAAAGCCCGGCTGATTGAAAAAGTCTGCGATGAGATTTTGGCCGGGAAGTTAGATGATCAATTTCCTCTGGTTGTGTGGCAAACCGGGTCCGGAACGCAATCCAATATGAATGTAAATGAAGTCATTGCAAACCGGGCGCATGTCCTTAGCGGGGGGAAACTCACTGACGAGCAGAAAGTCTTGCATCCCAATGACGATGTAAATAAGAGCCAGTCATCAAATGATACTTTTCCTACGGCGATGCATATTGCTGCCTATAAGTATGTGGTTGAGCATACAATCCCTGCGCTGGAGAATCTCCGGGATGTACTGAAAGAAAAATCATCGGCATTCATGAAAGTAGTAAAGATTGGCCGTACACACTTCATGGACGCAACTCCCGTCACCCTGGGTCAGGAATTGTCAGGATTTGTCTCGCAACTTGATCACGGTATTAAGACAATCAGCGCTTCGTTAAAGCACCTGTCAGAACTGGCATTAGGTGGGACTGCAGTAGGCACGGGGCTGAACACACCCAAAGGATATGACAAATTAGTGGCGAAGAAAATTGCCGAGATCAGTGGTTTACCCTTTGTGACTGCTAAAAATAAGTTTGAGGCTTTAGCTGCACATGATGCGATGGTAGAATCTCATGGTGCATTGAAGACTGTGGCTGTTTCATTAATGAAGATCGGCAACGATATTCGAATGCTATCCAGCGGACCCAGAAGCGGGATCGGAGAAATTAATATTCCCGCCAATGAGCCTGGCTCTTCGATTATGCCGGGAAAGGTCAATCCAACCCAATCCGAAGCTCTGACCATGGCCATGGCCCAGGTCATGGGGAATGATGTCGCCGTCAGTATCGGGGGGATGAATGGGCACTTTCAGTTGAACGTGTTTAAACCGCTGATCATTTTTAATTTCCTGAATTCGGCCAGGTTGATAGCTGATGCATGTAACAGTTTTGAGGAACATTGCGTAAGAGGCCTGGAACCCAACTACGCCCGTATCAAGCAACATTTGAACAATTCGTTAATGTTGGTTACTGCGCTTAATACCAAGATCGGCTATGACAAGGCAGCTGAAATCGCCAAAAAAGCCTATAAAGAAAATACAACGCTGAAAGAAGCGGCCCTGGCTTTAAATTATGTGTCAGCTGATGATTTCGACAAATGGGTCCGGCCTGAAGATATGATCTGATCTAATGCTGGATATAGCAGCAACAATTTGAGTGCGTCATTCCGTTCAGCAAGCATGAACGGCCAAAGAATATATAATTATGGAGTTCCATTTATTTTCGGCAGAAACGTACCGAAAAAGAAGAGAAAATCTGGTCAGCAATTTCGACCGGGGTCTGATATGGCTACCTGGTAATTCTGAAGCACCGATGAATTACCCGGATAACACGTATCATTTTCGACAAGACAGTAATTTCCTCTACTATGCCGGGGTGGATCTGCCTGACTTATCGCTATTGATCGATGTAGCGGAAGGAAAGACCTACTTATGCGGGGATAACCGATCCATTGAATTAGTGGTATGGATGGGGCCTCAGCCTTCCTTACAGGAAATAGGTAAAAGGGTAGGGATTGAAAATACGTTGACGAGCAATCAACTTTTGGAAAGGCTAAAAAAGGCAGTCCAGGTAAAAGAAGAGATACATTTTCTGCCACCTTATCGCGGACTTACCATAATTAAGATCGCTCATTGGTTAGATCGCGCCATTAAGGACATTAAATCCGGGGCATCTCTGCAATTGATAGAAGCGGTAATCGGTCAACGTTCAGTGAAAGAGGAGCAGGAGTTGAAGCAGATGGAAATTGCCCTTTCCATCACCCGGGATATGCATCTCGAAGTAATGTATGAAGCCAGGGTTGGCAGGAAGGAGAGTGAACTCATGGCTGGATTAATGGCCGTAATGTATCGGGAGAATGTAAATCTTGCTTATCCGGTCATTCTGACGGTCAATGGCCAAACACTGCACAATCACGATCACAGTCACGTGCTGCAAGAAGGCCAGCTTCTGCTCGGTGATTTCGGAGCCGAATGTCCAATGCACTACGCCGGCGATATTACCAGGACTGTTCCTGCCAATGGAGTTTTTAATGAGCGACAAAAGGAGATATACCAGATTGTCCTGGAAGGCCAGAAAACAGCTATTGAGATGATGGCCCCTGGCATTCCTTACCGCGATGTTCATCTGGCTGCGGCACGAAAAATGACCGAAGGTCTAATAGCGATGGGTCTTATGAAGGGTGATGTGGATGAGGCAGTTCAGAATGGAGCCCATGCTTTATTTTTCCCGCATGGATTGGGGCATATGATCGGTTTGGATGTGCACGACATGGAAGATTTGGGTGAAGACCTGCTTGGATATGATGGTGAGGTGAAAAGAAGCGCACAATTCGGACTCCGCTCTTTAAGGTACGGGAAGAAACTATCAGAAGGCAATGTGCTTACGGTAGAACCCGGGTTGTATTTTATTCCTGAATTGATCGATATTTGGGCGGACGAGAAAAAAAATGCTTCGTTTATTTGCTATAATAAATTAGAACCTTTCCGCGATTTTGGCGGCATTCGGATTGAGGATAATTTTGCGATCACCGAAACCGGCACGCAGTTGCTGGGTCCTGCCATTCCTAAAGAAACCAGAGATATTGAATTTTTAATGAGTGCAGATCGATTAACGGGCTAGACATCCCTGGCATTAGCAAGTATTTATCAATTTCTCCGGTTTAACTGTTCGAGTATACGCTCCTCGTTTCTCCCTTTGTACCGCTGACTATTCTTTGAGAAATGGGTGTTTTAAAATGAATTAATCTGCTTTGAATTTAATCCTGAAAATTCTGAGATAGCAAAAAAGATGGTATGCTGGTAGGTGCGATCAAATTTCCAAATGCGTCAAAAAAGTAGATTTCATCATCATATAAGGGAGATTGACAATCCACTTTTTCAGTATAGTCATTTAATTTAAAGCCGATCACCGGTAAACCTGAATCATTGTAAAAGGGTATGGGAAAGGCCGATTTTTCCCGAAATTGAAGAAAGGCTCGCTCCGGATCTCGAACATCAATAGTAAGAATATCATAGTAGCTATTAACTACCAAATAATTTCCTTTTAATAGAAAATCACGGACACCTGGAATTGAGATGAAATTCAGATGTTTTTTTATTGAATCATTTTCAATGTAATCGTAGATATGAATTCCCCGGTCTATGTCCTGCACAAAAAGAAGTTCTTCCTTCAAGACTACTTTACCGGGATTCTTGATATCTGCAATTTTCGTGTTTGAAACTTCTTTCCTTAAATCCTCTAATGGAGCAAAGATAGGACTGGCTCTTACGTAGGTTACTTCTCGCAGGCAAATCTGATCATCACATGAAACCAGCAGGGTATAAAATAGCAAAAGAGCGAATAGCAAGGTTTCTCTCATCTGGCATGCCCGTTTCATAAATAACGGTGAGTTGCCTGATTATTGCTTGTTTCTTAAAAAATTTAACATTAAAGTGGCCAAGAAAAATTTGGGAGATCAAACATCTATTGAATAATTCTACATGACCGGTTTGATCTTGATATTTCTGAATTTTATCTCATCCCCATGATTTTGGAGTAAGATGTGACCTTTATCTCCTAAGCCGAAGTTTTTAAAGTCCTTGTATTTACTATTCTTTACCAATGTGAGAAACTCCCTGGAACCTCTTTTATACTCGAGGACTTTTATATAGTTCAACCAATGTTCGACGGTATTATCCGGACGGGAAACAATTCTTATATGATTCCATTCTCCGGGGGGTCTCACAAAACGGTCCGGTTTGTCCGCTTCAATCAGGTCATACAAAGAAGCCAGGGTATGGGTAGGGGGTAATCCACCTTCTTCTTTGACCAGAGGATGATCATTATCGTCTATAATTTGATATTCCAACCCGATTCCTGATGTTCCGGTATTATGGTCACCGGTCACGAAGTATTTAATCCCGCTGTTTCCTCCCTTAGAAAGGTTAAATTCCAATTGAAAGTCGAAAGATCCAAATTCGTCGCGAGTCACTAAATCCCCAACCTTAACCTCAGCGTCTGCAGGTTTCTCATAGCATAGGTTTCCCTCTGAAATTTTCCAGCCCTGACCGGGAAATTCGTCTTTATTCACTTCTTTCCATTGATCTGTATTCGTACCGTCAAAAAGGAAAACCCAGCCTAGTTTTTTCTCCGCCTCACTCATGTCGTTGGCCTTGGTATTTGCGATGAAGGGAAAGTTTCCTTCCCGTGCTTCGGGGTTTTCTTTCAAACGGATATTACGCCAGCGGATTTTTCTTCCCACCAGTTCCGCCCGATCGATAGAATGGATTTGCAGTGCAATGAATCCATTCATTGTCATATCGTCGATCAGATAGGCTGCCGGTACATCATTCACCCAGGTTTTAATGTCGGGACCGATTGCTTCGACATAGATTTTATTCCAATCCATTGGTTTATAAGCCTTTCCTCCCGAAGGATTAAGGCCCATGGGAAACAACCATCCGCGTCTTGATTCGTCATAAATTCCTCCGGACCAGGCACGGCTACTCGGATCAATTTCTGCCTGGTACCCGTGTACCTTTCCATTCATGTAGTTGGTGCTATTACTTCTGAATTGAACACCCGAATTGATGAAGGTGTCAATTTTCACTTCGAATTCCAGGGCAAAATTTCCAAATTTCTGATCGGTGGTAAGGAATGTATTTGGAGTATTTCGCTTTGTTGTACCAATGATCTGTCCTTCCTCCACCGTAAATTCTGCGTTACCATTCAGGCGACTCCATCCGTCCAGGTCTTCACCATTGAAGAGGATGTGCCAGCCATCTACGATCTCCACGGTAGAAGGTGAATTAGTGCAAGAAAAGTGTAAACTGATGCTCGTCATCAGCACACTGAAAATCAAAATCTTATGCATTGCTCATATTGTTAGTAAGGGTGGAAAATTCCAATGTTTGTGAGCTTTTTCGAATCAGGGCGCAAAGATAGCTAACTTCTTGAAGATCTGTGTAGTTGGATGTAGGATACCCGGATACGTCACTCTTTATTAATACCTAATTAATTTCCACATGGTTCACTACCAGAGTAAATTGGATCATTTTTTGTGGCTGTCCGACCGATGAATATTTCTTAACTTGTAGATTAACTCAAGGATTACGGTATGAAACCTGGTGACCTGATCATTGAAACGCTTGGCGCCCGCACGATAAAATCTCCTCTGGCTCATCAACGATTGGCCGGTTTCCACTTCATAGATGATAGTGAGCGCATCCTTTTTAACACCATTTATAACGAGGAGCATGCCAATGGCGAATGGGAGAATCCCCTGAGCATGGAAATGGCAGGTCCAAGGGAGAATATCTATTTTGATCCATCCAAAACAACCGCAGCGATTGTGACATGCGGAGGCATTTGCCCGGGCATCAATAATGTGATCCGCAGCCTGGTGATGACTTTACATTATCGCTATGGGGTAGACCGGATTCTCGGAGTGCAGTACGGCTATCAGGGCTTTATCGCCGATTACGGACACCCCTTCGTTGACCTGACTCCCAAACTGGTTTCCGATATTCATCAGTTTGGTGGAACGATATTGGGATCTTCGCGAGGAAAGCAAGATACCGGAGCAATTGTAGATTGCCTCCAGCGGAATGGCGTGAGTATTCTGTTTACGATCGGTGGGGATGGCACCCTGAGAGGCGCAAATCTGATTGCGGAGGAAATCACCCGCCGAAACCTGAAAATATCCGTTGTTGGAATCCCTAAAACGATTGACAACGATATCAACCATATCGAGAAGACCTTTGGCTTTGAAACTTCATTCACCATTGCCAGTCCCATCATCCGGGATGCACACAATGAAGCTCAGGGAGCCTACAATGGAGTAGCTATTGTAAAATTAATGGGCCGGGACTCCGGATTTATCGCTGCCAATGCCGCGTTGGCCATGCCCGAAGTAAATCTGGTATTGGTTCCGGAAATTGAATTTGACTTGCATGGTGAAAATGGTTTGATGGAGATAATCCGAAAAAGACTTGAACGCAAACACCATTGTCTGATCGTGGTTGCGGAAGGTGCCGGTCAATCCCATTTTCAGAAAAAGAAGGAGACGGATGCATCCGGAAATATCATCTACAATGATATCGGGATCTTTTTGAAAAATCAGATTCGTCGCTATTTTGAGGAGATTAAAATGGAGGTAGTGATCAAGTACATCGACCCCAGCTATATAATAAGAAGTGCGCCGGCAAATCCTAGTGACAGTATCTTCTGCAACAAATTGGGAATCAGTGCGGTACATGCTGGCATGGCGGGTAAGACCAATGTCGTGGTGGGAAGAAGGAACAATGCTTTTATCCACCTGCCAATTGAACTGGTCATACAGGAAAGGAAGAAGATTAATGTACAAAGTGACTTGTGGATCAACCTTCTGGAAACGACCGGACAGCCGATTAGCATGAAAAATCCCCCACGGTCAAGATCCAAGACTCGTTCTGTCTGACATTCGCTTTCATTTGAAGATAAAAAGAACGCCTCCTGAAAATAACTTCTTCAGGAGGCGCGAATAATTACTAACCAAAACTATGACTATGAAAGGCCGCTGCACTTTTGCAGGGTATGATTTTCTGGGTGATCTAATTTTTAGATGGAATGCCCGGCTGGGGTCAACGCCGGGCATTTGGGGTTCAACTTAGATGGTTTTTCAGGGTCTGAACAAAATCTACTGCTATGAAGAAACTTTACTTTTAAAGATTCGATGGTTTTGAACTGCTTTCATCTATCAGTGGAATGAATCGTTCAGATGTCCGGGTTTTTTCAAATCTTAACATTTTCTTAACGTTTTGGTCTATTGTACGGAGAATACACTTTCGAAGGACATGGAACCTCCACAATGGTCCTGGGCGATTGCCTTTAGTTTATAGGATCCAGGGTTCAGGTTGTAAAGGAGTTGGTCCGAAAGCATTCTTCCCCATTCAAATGGATAGGATCTGTCACTCCGTACCAACTTGTTATTCAGATACAAATCAATGAACTTGATGTCTGTTCGTTTGTCCGGCTCTACTTTGACCAAAACATTTGAACCCTTAGTAAATGATTTATTCTTTGCGGGTGATACAATATTGCAAGTGGTCACACAAAGGGTAGGCGTATAGATCTGCAGGCATGGATAATACCAAACCCGGACTTTTCTGGCACCTCTGAGAATGTAGTTTGCCCGGTCATCCTGTGGACATTTTCCTTTATAATTGCCTGCACAATCATACCAATAGGCATAGCTGGTCTTGCTCCGGCAATTATACAACTTGAAATAGGTTTTGCCGGATCGCTCATATTGCACGATGGCTTTATTCGGATCTTGTTGCTTAAGCGTTCTAAGCCAGTGAAGTTCATTAAGAGGATTGAAAGTGAAACATACTGCCATTTTTCCGGAGGGAGAATGGCTACCGGGATCGGTGGGAGGGATCAATGAGATCAATATCCCGAAAATTAGGTACTTCATTCTTGATAAATTTAATTGGTTAACCTTTGGTGGTTTAAGCTTGCAGGTTGTCCTTCCGGTCGGAATCAATTAGCAATTCTTTAACGCAATCCGGGATAGCATAAAAGGGAGCGCCTCCTGAAAGGAGATTTCAGGAGGCGCAGATCACATAAATTACTCAACCAAACTATGACTATGAAGGGCCACTGCACTTTTGCAGGGTTATGCTATGGGGTTATTTAATCTTTCAAATGGTGGCCCGGCTCTCTAATAAGCCGGGCCGAATTGGGGTTCAACTTAGATGGTTTTTCAGGGTCTAAACAAAATCTACTGCTATGAAGAAACTTTACTTTTAAAGATCGATGGTTTTGAACTGCTTACATCTTATAGTGAATATCACGGCTAAAATGTCCCTTCGGCTTATGATTCTTAACATTTTCTTAACACATTCATGATTTCATGAATCTGCAGCACGGCGAGGAATGCATCCCAATACACTTTTATATAAGCAGGATTCGCATGCGGTTATTTCCTTTTCTCTCGGATCAAATAGCAAAAAGGCCATTCCTGGTGGAACGGCCTTGATAATTGAATCTCAACATTGCTGTTTCTTTATTCCGGCGGCTATCAGTGCACGTAGAATTTGCAGGTTTTCCAGTGTGTAGAACCACATTTTGTTCTGATCTTAACTTTAAGATAATAGGTGCCTGGATGCATATTTCGAAGTTCATGATCGCTGTTTCCACCACCCTTTGCCCATTCGAAAGGATATTGACTTTCCTTGCGGATGTACTTGTTGTTCAGATACAATTCCATATAGGCTATATCTTGCTTCTTTTGAGGATTGACTCTCACATACACTTTACAGCCATGATTGAAGTGTTGATTGTTGTAAGGATATTTAAAATATGAATTCCAATTGCAGTTTTGATTTCCACCGCCACCACCATTGCAGGGATTATACCAGCATCTGATATATTTGGCTCCATACACAATGCCGCAAGGTAAGTTGGTGCTCGACTGGCCACACACATACTTCCCATTGCAATCATACCAGTAGTAAGTAAAGTGTGAAACATTGCAAGGATAAAGTCTGAAGTATACTTTGCCATTCTTGCGGAATTCATCGATTTTCCAATTTGAGTGTTTCTGTTTTAGATTTTTTAACCAATACAGGTCATGTAGCGGATTGTTAAATTGGCAGTAATTTGGATTGATTCCAACGACTGTGATTTGTTTCTTTAACGAATGATATTGACCACATTTGTCTTTGATCTTTACCGTCAGGGTATAACTTCCAGGCGTAAGGTTTCGCAAATAATTGTCACCACCTGAACCCTTACACCATTCGTAAGGTGCCTGGCTTTCTTTACGGATATAGTGGCCATTTACATAAAGTTCCATATAATAAATATGATGGGAATATTGCGCTTTAACTCGCACATATACATCTTCACTAGGCAGAAACTGCGTTTTATTCGGGTACTCAAACCAGGAGTTCCAGTGACAGGTATATGTGCTATACTGCAGAGCATCAGCAGTGACTTTGCCAAGAATATTATTAGAAATTCCAACAATTAAGGCCAGAGTCAATAAGATTATATTTTTCATGATATTTTCTTTTAGACTTATTTTGGGGTTAATTAATTTGATTTACACTTAACTGTGGGATAGCGAAAGCAATTGTCGTATAAATTATGGCCGTTAATATTTCTTTAACAAATTATTTTTATTTCCCGTTATTTAAAATTGATCACATATTATTATTGGATGGCATAAAAAAACCGGCAATTTTTGTTGCCGGTTTTTATTAATTATTATTCAAAAAATAATCAGACGATTATTTTTAATCTTCTTATTTTGTTTTCCAGAATTGGCTTAAGAGTATTCACCAAATCATAAGTCAACTGCTGATTAGTTGGAAAAGGCAAAGGGGATATGCCAATTAGTTCTCTTGACGACTCACTCAAGGCCCGGCGATCTCCTCTGAATTTTGCATAATTATGTTCAAAAATTATTTGTGAATCGAAAGGCACTCTATCCGTCTTATTATTAATTATGTCTTCATTAATAATATAACCCGAAATAAATCCCTGTTTAATTTGATTCACTTTTATGACTTTTGCTTTGATATCTTTAAAGACAGGAATTTTTACATCATTTCCCAGGCTATCTTTTTTTACGTTGCCATTTTTGTCAAGCTCGTATTTAAATCCATCACCAATTGTCTTTTCATCTAATTTTATCTGTTCATATATTTTTTCCGGCCCTATCTCGATGTTCTCAAGAACTACCCTAATTTCACGGTCAGGAAATCGAATACTGTTATTAAAATAATATTTAACCCATTTTTCGTCCTTAAAACCGATCGATAATAATTCATCTAACATTTGATCTGGTATCCTTTCATCGGTGATATTCTCTATATGTACGGTAACGTGATTTACCCCTAATTCTTCTGCTTCATTTTGTAATGATACAGCATCTCGATATTCAGCTACAAAGTCCCATAAGTTTTCGAATGTTGAAAACGACTTTCTGGCGGCTGCTTTATCGTTTTGCCGTGCTCGCTCCAACATACTTTTGCCATCCCTGTAAGTCAAAGCCAGGTAATTATCTATGGCCTTGTTTTTTAGATCAATTGTGTTTACAAAGGAAAATTCAGCTTTGATACCTTCTTTACTCACAATAGGTAATAATGGGGAAATGGCCGATTGTCTTTTGTTAATTTTTTCCAGACGGTTGATGATCTGATACCAATCCGAAGTCCGGTCGGATTCGAAATTTTGCTGGACAAAGCCCATGTCGTCCTTGGTTGCTTTTTCAAAGGCAGTTTGGATGGCCAAGACATATTTGTCTTTGAGATGTTCTTTGCCACTAATCTTGCGTCTGGCTTTTAATATGGCTGAATCAAAGTCCCCCTCGTCGATCATTTTCTCGACAGACCGGCATCCTGTTGTAAATAGGAATGCGATGAGTATAAATAACATTGTTTTCATAGTCATGGCTTTTATATAGGTCGTAGTGACCGGAATGCATAGTCTTAATTATCTGTTAATCTTGAATACTTGATTTGAAATCACGGCATTCGATTTGATAAGACCTTTGTTATTTTTGAACTAAATTCGTGACTATGAAATTTAACCGAAGAACTTGGCTGAGATCTGCTTCGACAGTGGCGGCATCTGGTCTACTGGTGCATCCAGTACGCAACGTATGGGAAGAGTATGCGCGTGATCTTCCGGAACCTAATGGTCAGATCGTGTTGAATTCGAACGAGAATGCCTGGGCTCCTTCAGATAGGGTGATCAAGGCTATATCTCAATCTGTACGGGAATCCAACCGGTATCCCTGGCAAACCAGACAGCTCCTAATTGACCGGATTTCAAGTCATGAGGGAATTCCATCGGATAATATTTTGTTAGGTGCGGGATCTACTGAGATTCTACAGCTTGCCGGAATGGCCTTCGGAGCATATGGAGGCACTATTGTATCGAGTTATCCCACTTTTCCCTTAATGATGCAACATGCTGCTGGATTTAATGCCAGTTGGACAAAAGTGGATCTTGATTCCCAGTTTAATCATGATTTTCGTGCCCTGGAAAAGGCGGCCAAGGATGCAGAAC
>JAGQWZ010000366.1 GCA_020436835.1 Saprospiraceae bacterium
AATTGTTGAATGGCTAAAAAAAGAAGGAGATCAGGTAGAACCTGGCGATATCTTGGCCGAAGTAGAAACTGACAAAGCCACGATGGAGCTGGAGAACTACCATGAAGGGTATCTTCTGCATATTGGCGTAAAAGAGGGTCCGGTTCCCGTAAATGGTATTTTGGCCGTGATAGGCGAAAAAGATGAGGATTACAAGGCGGCACTGGAGGCCGCAAAAGAAGAATCAGACGATACCACTACCGAAGAATCAAGCAGCAACGGAGTAGCCAAAGAAGATGGGACTCCTGCTACCCAACCTGAGGTGAGTCATGATGTGCCGGAACCAGTGCCCATGGAAAGTGTGAGTGATAGCCCGTCGGGTAGCGAAGACAGGATCAAAGCTTCACCATTGGCGCGAAAGATGGCGGAAGAGCGAGGGATCAACCTGACTCGAATTCAAGGCACCGGAGATCACGGAAGAATCGTAAAACAAGATATACTCGATTATAAAGAATCTCCAGCAGCCGCTCCTTCCGGTCCCACCATATCAAAACCAATTGAAGGCAAGGAGATTCCGGTCAGTCAGATGCGGAAGGTGATTGCCAGAAGACTCAGTGAGAGTAAATTCGGAGCCCCTCACTTCTATGTGACCATCGAAATCAACATGGACGAGGCTATCCGTGCCAGAGCTAAGTTAAATGAAACTGCTCCTCCCAAGATCTCTTTCAATGATCTGGTAGTAAAAGCCGCTGCATTGGCCTTAAGACAACATCCTTCGGTAAACAGCAGCTGGTTGGGAGATAAGATCAGGATCAATGGAGAAATCAATATCGGTGTGGCTGTTGCCGTACCGGAGGGTTTGCTCGTCCCGGTAGTCAGGAATACGGACCTGAAGTCATTTTCTCAGATAAATTCAGAAGTCAAGCAATTGGCGGATCTGGCCAGAGAGAAAAAGCTCCAGCCTGAACAGATGCAGGGAAATACCTTCACGATCAGTAATCTCGGAATGTTTGATGTGGATGAATTTACCGCTATCATCAATCCACCTGATTCTTGCATTCTTGCGGTAGGCTCCATTGCAGAAAAACCGATCGTCAAAGATGGAAACATCGTGGTAGGTAATATCATGAAAGTCACACTCTCCAGTGATCACCGCGTGGTAGATGGTGCAACTGCAGCTCAATTTTTGCAGACTTTCAAAGCATTGCTAGAAGCTCCTGTCCGGATGCTGTTATGATAACAATCCTAACCTATGATAAAAGAAAAAAGGCCAGATCAACTGATTTGGCCTTTTTCTTTTTACTTTATTATCTAATCAGGAATTAGAGATCAATATCCTGAATTGCGATTTCCACTATACTTTGGCCCTGGGCGGGATGAACCGGGAGTTCCTGATCCGGCATCCGGACCTTCGGGTTCCGGCATTTCCTGATCATTTGGGCCGGCAATGAAAAATTCCACCCTTCGATTCATATATTGCTGCATTTCCTTTTGCTTGTCAATATTGTGTGAATCAGGCAGGTCAGGAACCAGAGGTGCCTCCTCTCCTCCGTATTGAATCATGAACCGGTTTCTTGGTACATCGTAGCGGCTCACAATATAATCTACCGCTGCATTTGCTCTGCGATATGACAATACTTTGTTGTAATCATCCGGGTTTCTATTGTCAGCAAAGCCCTTAACTACCAAATTGACGTTAGGATGATTTTGCAGCACCGTTGCCACATGATGCAATTGACCGTAGAATTCAGGTTTTACATAGTACTTATCTAAGTCAAAATGGATCATTGGCAAGAACCAATCGGTACGTATGTTGCTAATTTTAGAATTGATGATATCATTAATTTCATCCTCTTTCAAATATCCGGGATCCGGCACCTGAGCTACACCCTGATCATCTACATCATAGCCAGGTAATGAAAACGGCTCCGAATCCTGGTAGTCAGCAATTCCATCCCCATCGCTGTCCAAAACGATACCGCGTGTGTCCACGGGAGCGTTTTGAGGACTATTTACTTCCTGATCCAACATATCGATTACTCCATCACCATCCGTATCGGTCAGGTCGAGAATTGGACGTGCTTTGACTTCAGCCAGATCATTCAGAGCACCACTAAGCGGATTTAGCCAATACAGCGGCTCCGTGCGGTTATTAAAGTCTCCCAAATTGATTCCTACCCGCACTGACAGGTAATGCGGTACATCCTTATTATTTGTTTTGTCAAATTGACTCCTGAATTCAAATCCATCAAGTAGGTCATTATCCGAAATAACGACCTGGTACTCCAGGCCTACATTGACCCTATCGGTAATTTTACGGGAAACCCCCAGTCCTAAATTGACATGAGGAATCACTGTTTTTTCATCTCCGAGTGCGATGATTTTATCTTCTACACCACCTGGCGTTTCATAGTCATTATCCAGGAGGTCTTTCAATCTTTTTCTGGCCTCCTTGCGGCCATCACCAGATGCCAAATCCAAGCCGCTGCTGACACCCTCAAAATTATAGAGAGCACTGCCGTTGAGCAGATTTACATTCACATTGGGAATATTAAGCCCCAAGCCAAGAACTGCATAGGTGTTCCATTTATTCCGGTCCTTGTGAAACAGGAGGTTACCAATATTCAGCACTGCCTCGACACTACCTCCAATCACAGAAGTTTTATAATTACGGTGGATAACATCACCATTAGTGACGTATCCTGCAATCGCCGTATTGCTATTTTGTTGATAAAGCCGTTCCACTCGTAATGTGGATGCTGAATACGGACGGGCATCAAATCCCTTCGAGGAGAGGAAAAATCCGTCAAATCTGAGAGAGAGTGTGTAGTTAATCGCCTTGCGCAAGTGCAAACCGAAGCCGACTCCGGATGGAAATGGTGCTTCAATATCACCTGATATGAAGGAATGACCGGCGTGAATACCGAGCTCCCACATACTTTTGGGTTTGGCGGAGTAAGGATATTGTCCGTCCCGCCACTTTTTATTTTGTTCGGGATCTTCCGTTTGGTCGTCCTTCACTCCCATATCTCCTTGCCCTTTGACTTGAGGTGAGAGTATTAAGGAAAGTAAAAGGACCAGAAAAAGAGATGCTTTTTTTGTCATAGGGATCTGCTTTATTTTCGGTTTTCTAAATACAGTACTACTCTCCCATCAACAAAAATATCGTTTTTTATCAAGGAGGCAAATAATATGTCTCTTTTTTAGAAAGTGTATTTGAGTCCGTATAATTTAAGTTATATTTGATTTTTATTTAATATGTTAAAGCATGAATCCTCTTTCTTTACTCACAAATTTGGCGATAAACGAGGTAGTTAAAAAGGAGCATATCGAGGCCCCGGAAGATAGCGCTCATGCGAGGATCTCAGTACAATTGCTAGTCACTGATGCAAACCTGGGAAAAGCAATCAAAAATTGCCTTTCGGATTTTCAGTTTCCCTTTGAAAGAATATGCCTTAAAAGTATCAGTGTGCTCAATCAGGGCCTGAGTTCTTTTGATATAATTCCCATCCTGAAAAACAACCTTGAAGAACAAGTACATACCATTGTAATTGGGAGCGAAGTGAATACATTGAAGGCCAGTTTTGATGCTTTGCAGTTCCGGGAGAAATACTTCAATTCCTCCATCGTCCTGTCATCAGCTGGCCAGGGAGTAGACCGTGTCATTTTTGAAGTCAAACGTCCCTGGTTGCAGAATCTTAATTTATTGGGGAATCAGGCACACCTTTCGGACCATAAATATCTGATAGCGGGTGAAAGTGAGGGCCTGCGATCCATTCGCCTGGGTACAATACGCTCAGAACCAGGTTGTGTAGAACCGGAAATTCGGAGTTCGGACTTATTTGGCATCAGTTTAAACGCTCTTAAGCATAGTGACAGTCCCATACAATCCAGTATTGCAAGTACCGGTCTCACATCAGAGGAAGCATGTCAATTATTGTACTATGCCGGACGATCTGATCGAAACAAAATCACTACGATCTATGACTTTCTTCCCTCTGCCACCAGGCATCCACTGGGAATTAATTTACTGTCAACTTTAGTTTGGTATTACCTCCACGGGTTAAATTACCGTTCTCATAGTCCTTCTCAGAAATTAGAACTGATGAAAAAGTTCTCTATCGATGATCCTGTCCAGGGACATCATCTTACCTTCTATAAGGATGAAAAAGAACAAAAATGGTGGTTAGAAAGTCCGTTTAAAGACAGGATATTAACCAGAGAAATGCCATTGGTTGCCTGTGATTATCTGGATTACCGCAGTGCCGCAAATGATCAGTTGCTGTCAGAGAGAGTTGAAAATTGGTTTCACCTCTATGAGAATAGCGACCTATTGGACCAGAGTCTCTAACTTCATCGAACGGGACCCTTTGATCAGAAAATGGGTGTTTTGATAGGCCGTGCCCGACAGATACTCTATCACCGCTTTCGTATTTTCAAATTTTCGCACGAAAAGTCCCGGTTGGTCTATACGGCAATTGCCGAATTGTTCGCCCACCAGCAAAACACCGCTTAGGGACATTCCCAATACCTGATCGACCACTTCCTGATGAAAGCTCAAGGCATCTTCTCCGAGTTCAAACATGTCGCCCAGAATTAGAACTTTGTTATCTGCTATCACTTTTTCAAAAAATTCCAGGGCAAGGCGCATGCTGGTTGGATTAGCATTATACGCATCAAGAAAATAGGTATTTGAATCTTTTACCACTACCTCCGACCGGTTTAGTTTTGACCGGTAGTTTTGCAGGCCGCGGCAGATCTCCTCTGGTTCCATGCCCAATTTAGCACCAATGGCCAGTGCGCAGAGGATGTTGTTAATGTTGTGTTCACCATAGAGCGCTACGGAACAGCTATAAGTGCCCAGAACCGTATGTAGCTCCACCTCGATAGTTTGATTGGAAGTGCTAAAATCTACCGATCGATATGGCTGTATTAAATGTGTCCTATCAAACCGAAAAGCATTAGTAAAAGAAATGTCTTTCAGCGGTTCAAGTGAAGGTTCATTCCGGTTGATCATTAATGAGCCTGAGTGTGAATCAAGATAACGATAGAGGTCCATTTTCGTTCTCCAAATATTCTCAATGCCGCCAAAACCCTGCAAATGGGCTTTACCTACATTGGTAACCAGCCCCAAATTTGGAGCTGCGATCTGGCATAACCATCCAATTTCTCCAGGATGATTTGCCCCCATTTCAATGACCGCCACTTCATCGCTGGAAGACATCTGCAGGAGTGTGAGTGGTACGCCGATATGATTATTCAGATTTCCCCGGGTCGAACAGACTTTGTATTTCTCACTTAACACAGATACGATCAACTCCTTTGTCGTGGTCTTGCCATTCGTTCCCGTAATTCCTACTACCGGGATATCAAATTGATTCCGATGAAAATTAGCTAGCCGTTGCAGGGTGGTAAGGCTATTTTTAAAGTAGAGGCATCCCTGGACCTGCTTAAGATCAGTATGATCCACGACGGCCGCTCGCGCACCGGCGTTCAACGCATCCCGGGCGTATTGATTTCCATCGAATCGCTCTCCTCTCAAGGCAAAAAAAATCTTATCTGCAAGATCTTCCCGGGTATCAGTACTCACCCCCCGGGAGTGGGAAAAAAGCTGATAAAGTTTTTCAATAGTATGCATGAGGTAAAAATAAAAAGTCCCACCATATGAATGGTAGGACTCTTCTACTAGAAAAAAGCTCTATAAAATTTCGATTATTTATATTTTCTCTTTGTCTTCTTAGATTTGGTAGACTTAAAGTAATTTCCACCTTTGGTGTCATTGCCACCGGGTGAACCCAGTCTATCCATCGCGCACCTAAATCCGATGGTTTTATCGGATTTGCTTTCATCCTTAAATCTTCTTGCACCGGGAGCCAACCAAAATAACCTGTCTGCCCACGATCCACCTTTGATTACCCGGGATTCTTTATTGATTAAGGTAGTATTACCGTAGTCGTACACTGCATAGCTGTCTTCATCACCATCACGGTAATCCAGCAATTCAGCTCGGTGATAATTATCTCGGGAAGCGGCATCGCTCGAATCTATCAACTGAACCGGCAATCTACCAAGACTATCTTTCTCTGCAACCTTGCCGTCTTCGTCTTTGACAATTTCGTAAAACTCGTTACCCCGGTAAGGGTTGATATCATGCTGATCGGCATCTCTCAAAGTAGTGGAAGTCAACGGACGATAAACATCGGCTACCCATTCGTTTACGTTACCAGCCATGTTGTAAATACCATAATCATTTGGCCAGAACGATCTGACAGGTGCAGGATACGGCGAGTTATCATTTAGCTTACCTGCAAGACCCATATAGTCTCCCTTACCACGTTTGAAGTTTGCCATCATTTTTCCCTGATTTCGATCACGTCGCTTATATCGACCTGTATTTCCATCCCAGGGATATATTCTTCTTTCACTGATCAGTTCATCTTGTTTCGCTACCCGCTTGCCAATCAGACCTAAAGCAGCGTATTCCCATTCTGCCTCCGTGGGCAAACGATAGCTCGGAACGAAGATACCGTCTTCCATGTGCACTTTCCTTTCACCTCCGGTTACTTCATCTTTAAGATTCTTCTTCACATTCCCTTCGTACTGTCCGGCCAAATATGCCTTCGTATTGAAGTTGTCAGCATCTTTTTGCTCTGGATTGGGGTTAAGGATACCTTTTTCGATCATCAGCATCTCATTTACCCGGTCCGTTCTCCATTTGCAATATTCTGACGCTTGTTTCCAGCTAACCCCTACTACGGGATAATCGTCAAATGACGGATGCCGGAAGTACGTTTCTACCAAAGGTTCGTTGTAAGCTAACTCTTCTCTCCATACCAGTGTGTCCGGTAACACTTCCTGGTATCTTTTGGGATAACTTTCTCCAAAGGTTTGTTTCGTCCAGAATACAAAATGACGATAGTCAATATTAGCTATTTCTGTTTCATCAATGTAAAATGAAGGCACGGTCACCCGTCGGGGAATGTTGTTCCATTCGAATGTTACATCCTCCTGAGTTATTCCCATCGTAAAGGTACCACCCTCAACCAAAACCAGATTTGGGGCAGTAATCTGACCCTTGAAGTCAGTCTTCTGAAAACCTCCCCACTTTTGGTCATTGTACTTCCAACCGGTCGTCGAGGATCGTTCAGAGTCCTTACATCCTATACCCACCATTCCAATTAAGGCAAAAAATAAAATCAATCTAGTGTACTTTCCCATTGTTCTTTTTTGAAATAAATCCGCTAAAATATGATTCTTAGTATGATTCAATCTGGTTAACGAATGATCTGCTCAGTCTATTATCTGAATAGATTGAAACAGTCGTTATATCTCGATTCTTTTGGCTCACTCTTGAAATTGATAATGAAACTAATCTCATGTGCTCCACCCGAATTACTCAATTTTGAAAGGGTAACATCATATGAATAGGCTAACCGGTACTGCCCTTTTCTACCTTCAACAGTAAAAATCATCGCATCCGGACTCGTACTGGAGTGTCTATACCATGCACCGGTTCCGAACAAATAATACCTAAAAATCGTGCCAATATTCAGCTGAGATTGGCGCCCTTGACGGATATACTGCAGACTTGGAGAAACAAAGACATCTGATTTGCCCTGTAAGTCTATCAGGTCTATTTCCGCACCTGTGTGAAGAGAAATACTCAGGGGAAGACCACCGGATAATTGATTGTTGACCTCCAGAAATGAAAACTGGGGTGCGTTGAGATGCTTTAAAGCCACGCCGGCATAAAAACTTTCGTTGTAGACAATTAAGCCTGCCGAGGCATCAAAAACAGAAACACTATTACCCGTTTCTGGAGGTAATTCTTCCGATGGATAAGGTAAACCGCCCGGACTGACAGCACCAAATTCCGGATCCAGTTGATCAGAGAATACCAGCTTGGTCCAATCAATCCTGGAACTGATCCATCCGGCAGCCAATCCGAGACGCATTTGCATCTCATTCCGGAACCGTACATTGTACGAATACGTGCCTTGTGCCACGATTGTCTTATATAACCCCCTTCCTGCATCATCTGCCAGTATCGAAAAACCAAATCCACTATTGATATAGGGAAAAAACTGATCATATGAGGCGGCATAGGTCACATACGCCTGGTTTATCGAAGGCCATTGATTCCGGTAGTTTAAGGCCACCTTGGCTCCCGTAGAGGTACCGGTCAGGGCAGGGTTTAAATGAAGTGGTGCGGTATAAAACTGACTAAAAACCGGATCCTGGCCCCAGGAAGGGAAGAGAAGCAAAAGCATGTTTATTGCTATTGCCCAAACCTTGAGTCTGTTCCTAAAGCTGTTCTGAATCATTCGCACTCTATAATTAACGTTAAAATGCAGCTCATGTACTGAAATAATGCAAAATATTGGAAATTATGCCTCGTCCTTGCCTGGCTTTGATGGAAAAGCACCACCTCCACTTTATTTTAATCGGATTGCAGTTAATTTTGTACACAAGCCAGTCTCTATTGCACATTGAGGTATCTTTCAAATAATACTGTTTTTAATCAAAACCAACGGTTTTATCAGATTCTGTTTGTTGCAGTGGTCATACTCACTGCGCTATGGCAATTGACGACCTTTCAACATACTCTCAAATGGGATGCCATAGATATCACCCTGCCCTGGAGGTATTTTGTGTCCGATGCCATTTATCAAAATGGGGTACTACCCTGGTGGAACCCGTTCCAACATCACGGATTTGCACAAGGACTGTCCCTTGAATCCTGGTATCCTCTCGCTCATCTTTTAGGTTTCTTAAGACCCTATGACCTCTACAGTCTCAATATTGAATACCTGTTACACCTTCTGATCGCATCATTTGGATTTTACCGTCTGGCCCGAAAGATGGGAATCACCCACCAGGGAGCACTGTGGGGTGCACTGGTCTTTCCGCTCACCGGTTTCTTCATTGGAAATTCTCAGCATACCGGCTGGATCGTATCCGGTGCCTGGACACCTCATGTAATCAGCTCTTTTCTTGGCTGGTTGGAAAAACAAGACCTCAAAAACACGCTTATCCTCGTACTTATGTCCTTTCTGCTGGTGAGTGGCGGGTATATTGCCTATACCATAGTAACTGTCTACATACTGATCATTTTGTGGTGCATTCACCTGCTTAAGAAGAGAAAATCGAAAACTGCGCTCCATTCCTTTCTTTGGTTGAGTGCTCGGTTGATTGTAGTGCTCACTATGGCACTCAGCCTGCTTTTAGTCGCAATGTGGACGCTTAAAAGTCAAATCGATCGAGGAGCCGGTCTAGATGATACCGCTATCCTAAAAGGATCCCTTTATTTCAAACATCTGATCAGTCTTATCGTCCCCTTCAGTACATTGAAGGGTTCATTCGAATTTTGGCAAGCAGATCAATCCCTCATGAATCTATATGTAGGGATCCCGGCTCTGATCTTGCTGATTCTGAGTTTGAAACGGCTGAATCAATCCTTTTACCGGATCGGCTGGCTGGCTGTCATGGTGAGCTTGGCCATGGCATTTGCCGTTGAACTTCCATTAAGAAAATGGATGAACATCCTGCCTTTCTTTGATTTATTCCGGCTACCTAGCCTGTTTCGCTACTACACGATACTCAGCCTCATCTTGATGGCTGCCAAAATGATTGGTGAACACCCCTACCCGAATGACGATGCAAGCAGGTTCAGAACAATGTTTAATCGCTTTGCTTTCCTTCTGCTGACTTTTTTCGTCCTGTTTGTAATCGGCCTGATTATCCGCAGGCCGGATGACTTGGCTAAGGTGATTTCTCTGGATCCCGATACAATATCTCAGGCATTCATATTCCAGTTAGCCATTCACATCTTGCTCCTGGGCGCATTTCTGATCGGAGTGAAGGTCCTGGGGCAGCGATTTACTTTCTACAAACTGCTGATGCTCTATTCGGCAATGGATGTATCTATAGCAACTCAGCTTAACTGCAGGGTATCGGTTTTGTCTGAACAGCCCTTCAAACCAATGCAGGAATGTATATCCCAACTACCAAAAGGATTTCCGGCACCCTCGCTGTGGGATGTGGTAGGATCAAATACCGACAAGTCATTACAAATGGGAGCTATCTATAGAAATACCAATACCCTTTTCAAGCGCTTCGGCTGGAATGGATATACTCCCTTTCAATATCAACAATATATTGATTTTGAGAAAACTCCTTTTTTTAACAAAGCCCTGGGCTTACCACCGGTTTTTCTGACGCAGTCTCTCATCCGGTCAGACACACATAGTTTTTATGTCTCAGAACCACTCGTTAATTTGACCAGGGATCAGTTACAGATTGTCAAATTTGATCTAAATGAATTGATCGTAAAAACTCATCTGCCGGTAAGAAGCGGATTGGTTTATAATCAAAATTTTGTTCAAGGATGGAAAGCAGAAATTGATGGAAAGCCAACGGAACTGGTACCGGTAGATCATAGTCTGATGGGATTGCATCTGACACCCGGGCAACATCTGGTAAAACTCCGCTACGATGCCGGAAATCTGATCAATGCGTTCTGGATCAGTTTGGTTTCAATGGGTTTAGTGGCTGTCTTTTACTTCTGGATTCATAGAACTTCCTTTCCCCACCAGATTTTTCTCACAACCTTAGCGATCATATTATTGATCAAATGCTTTCATTGGTACCGGAAAACGGTTCCGGAAGTCCCTCTTGAAACTAAAATGCTTATCAACCGCATTGATGCCTTAAATGTCCCGGATTCTAACTTTTTCATTGCCGATCGGCTTCTGGATAAAGGTGACCTGAATCGATTCGATCAAATACTGGCAAATAATCGATCAGCAGTGACCTTCTTTGATCGACCGCTATGCAATCCTCAAAGGCACCTATTCGCCGACCATTTCCACAAAGTGTATAAATCGATTAAACAAAAGGACTTTGGCAACTACAAGGCTTATCGCGGTTCTAACGAAGTCGATTCAATCGTATTTATGACAAATAACGGATTCGAAGCACCGGTGAGCGACTGGCAGGATCAGGGTGTTTCCATTGGCTATGAGGATAATAATCTGTATCAATCCTTAAAAGGGAGAAAGTATTCAGCAACATTAAGACTTGATCTGGATAAAGTCAACTGGGGTACTGTCAACGAGATTAGCATTAGCTTTCAATATCGAAACGCTGAACCAATTGAGTCTTCCCTGGTTTTTGTTCTGGAAGGGCATGAACATGAGGATTTAATCTGGAAGAGTCAGGATCTGGCCGATCATCAAGATGAAAGCTGGAGAATCAAGAATTGGCATCAAGTGAAAGACCCCACCTGGAATGAAGCAAGATTTTTAATTGTATACGTTTGGAATAAAATGGAAAGCAATATGGAAATTGACAATTTGGAAGTAAGACTGTTGAATCAGGGAAAAGACAATTGATCAGCAATAGCACCCCGATGAGGATCGTTAAATTTCAAGTCAAAATTGTTCTAAAACCTTTTATCGAATGAGGGCCGAATCCCGAACTATTTTTCTATTGCTTTCAGGTCTTTTCTTCCTAACGCAGTTGTTTGGTCAGGTTAGTCACTCAAAACTTGCCGACGGAGACATCTATAAATTAAGTACCAAAAAGGATGGAGTCTATAAACTGGATTATGCATTCCTGGAAAAACTAGGAATTAATCCGACGGTAATTGATCCACGAAAAATCCAAATACTGGGTCATGGAGGAGGTACACTGCCAGAACCCAATTCCGATGAGCGAATCGATGATCTGGCTGAACTGGCCATTGTCGTTGATGGTGAAGAGGATGGAGTTTTTGACCGAACAGATTATATACTCTTTTATGGAGAAAGCAGTGATGTTTGGACCTTTGATGAGATTAATGATTTTTATCACCGGGAGGAAAACCCTTACGACGATTCGAATTACTATTTTCTGAAGATTGGACCCTCGGAGGGAAAAAGAATCAGACAAGGCACCGATGCGGGCACTGCTTCCTACACTACTGAAAGCTATACAGCCCGGCAGCATCACCAATCCGATCAGTTAAACCTTTTGCATCATGCCAACGATGCCAATCTGCAAGGATCCGGCAGGCTTTGGGTGGGGGAGCAGTTCAAGATTGAACGAATCAAAGACTTTTCCACTTCATTCGACTTTAGCAGTGCAATACTTTCTGAACCAGTGTATGTAAATATGCAATTCCTGGGCCGCTCAGAAATTACTTCCATGGTTAACCTGCAGGTGGACAATGTCACAAAAGAAGCCAGGATATCATCGACAGATGTCTTCGATATTGAAAGAGATTATGCAAAGTTTGGTATTATCAAACATGATTCTTTTTACCTCACATCAAATGATCCAGAGGTAAAAGTCAATTACCCCAGCCAGGGTAATAATAATGTAGGTTGGTTGGACTATCTCGAATTTAATTTTCGAGCCAAAATTGAGTATAAAAACGATCCTTTGATTTTTTCTGACCTCAGCGCTCCATCCGGCGTTTCCTGCCAGTATCAGATTTCGACCTCAAATTCCAGCCTCCTCGTATGGGATATAACCGACAAAGTTAACCCGCTCAATTTGCCTACAAGTCTTAATGGTTCTGTACTAACTTTCAATGTAGTACAGCAACCGCAATCGACTTTTCTCACTTTTGACCCAGCACGCACCAATACGGCAGAAGCCATCGGCAAGATCGAAAATCAGGATCTGCACGGCATCGGTCCGGTAGACTACGTAATTGTATATCATTCCAACTTTAAGGAGGCGGCAGATAAGCTAGCAAACCATCGCCGAAACTTCAATCAGTTTAATTTGGCTTCCGTATCGGTAGATGAGGTCATGCATGAATTTTCTTCCGGGAAAACCGATCCAACTGCAATCCGGGATTTTGCCCGGATGCTCCATAAAAAGTACAGTGATTTTCGTTTTCTGGTATTGATGGGAGACGGATCCTTCGACTATCGACATTTGTATCAGGATCTGCCGGATGAGTCTTTCATCCCTGTATATGAGACGGAAAGATCTTTACATCCGATCGAATCGTTTCCTTCGGACGACTATTATGCCCTCCTGGACGACCAGGAAGGTGGAAGCTGGCGCGGAGCTCTGGATATTGCCGTGGGCAGGATACCGGTCCGAACTCTGGATGAAGCAAATATTGTAGTGAATAAGATTATTGACTATGAAACAGACCAGGAATACCTGGGAGACTGGAGAGTCAACGTGCTCTTCGTAGCCGACGATGAAGATAGTAACCGGCATCTGAACAGTGCTGATGATATCGCGGAAAATACCAAAGATCATTATCCCGTCTTCAACATCAATAAGGTCTATCTGGATGCTTATGAACAGGAGAATACTCCGGGAGGGGTATTTAATTTCAAAGCAAAGGAAGCGTTGAACCAAAATCTTTTCAAGGGACAACTGGTAGTGAATTACATTGGACATGGCGGAGCAGGGGGATGGGCTCAGGAACGGGTTTTGCAGAAGGAAGATATTGACAAGTGGAACAATCTGGACAGGTTACCCCTCCTGATCACTGCCACATGTTCTTTTGCCGGGTATGATGATCCACGAAGGATCACGGCAGGAGAATATACCATCACCCATCCTTCCGGAGGATCCATAGCACTCTATTCCACAGTTCGGGCAGTGTATGCAAATCAAAATGAGAGGTTGACCCGGTCTGTCTTCGATCACCTTTTTGAACCGGTGAACGGGGAAATGCTGACCATCGGTGAAATCCTCGTGAATAGTAAAAACTCTAATCCAGCGGATACGGCCGGCACCAATGCCCGTAAATTCACTTTGCTCGGTGATCCCGCCCTAAGACTTGCGATCCCCAGTTACAGCGCCAGAACACTGAAAATCAATGGCAAATCGGTAGAAGAGGCCAATCTGGATACTTTAAAAGCTCTCAGTAGGGTAGAAATCGAGGGTGAGATCATCGATCCGTCCGGCAATCCGGTATCGGGATTTAACGGAAAGATCTATCCCACCATATTTGACAAAGCCGTGGCCCTTAAAACCCTTGCCCAGGACAAAGGGAGTACCGAGCGCACCTTCAACCTGCAGAAAAGCGTGATATTCAAGGGATTGGCTAGTGTAACCAATGGACGGTTCAAATTTACCTTTGTCGTTCCCAAGGATATCAACTATGCCTTCGGAAATGGAAAGATCAGCTACTATGCAGAAGACGGTTCAAATCTGGACGCCGGAGGCGCATTTGACGAAGTCACAGTCGGGGGTACCAATCAGGGAGGTCTGAACGATACGAAAGGTCCGGATATCGAATTATTTATGAATGATGAAAACTTTGTGTACGGCGGAATTACCGATCGAAATCCGGTCCTATTGATCAAGCTTTCGGATGAGAATGGGATCAATGTCATCGGCAATAGTATCGGTCATGATCTTACCGCCGTGCTTGATCAAAATCTTCAGGGTACTATCCTGCTTAATGATTTTTACGAATCCTCACAGGATGATTATACAAGTGGTATGGTCACTTATCCGCTTTCCAACCTTGAACCGGGATCACACCAGTTGGAAATCAAAGCCTGGGACGTAGCTAATAATTCCAGTGAAGCACTAATCGAATTTATAGTTGTCGATGAGGCGGAAGATGGATTGCGACATGTTTTGAATTATCCGAATCCATTTTCTCATAATACCTGTTTTCAGTTTGAACATCAACTGCAGGATCTTGACCTGGATATAAAAGTAGAAATCCTCACTCCTTCGGGGAGGATTGTGAATGTACTGGAACAGTCGGTAAAAGCCTCCGGATTCCTTTCAAGAGATGTGAAATGGGATGGTACCGATGAGTTTGGTGATCCGCTGGGAAACGGCATTTATATTTATCGTATTACGGTCACTACGGAAGATGCACGCGGACGGTTGCTTAAGAATACCAGCGATTTGCAAAAATTGGTAATTTTGCGCTGATTTTGCAAAGACAAACTAAAACTCAGAGAGTGTCGTTATAATTGCGATCATTTTACATTTTTATAAGACTACAAAACTCTACATGAGACGAACACCAATTTTTACGCTCATCATGATCTGCACGCTAGCCCTGGTTTACGAGGTAAATGGGCAGTGCATCGAATCACCCCCCGGAAGTGGTCGATATGTGGGTTTGGACGGTGGTCCGTGTGCCAATGCTATACCTACCGCAGTTCCCTTTCTGCGGATTACTCCTGATGCCCGGAGCGGTGCCATGGGGGATGCCGGCGTGGCCATTTCACCGGATGCCAACAGCATGCATATCAATACTTCGAAACTGGCTTTTGTGGAAAACGATTTCGCCCTATCAGCTACTTATTCTCCCTGGCTGAGATCTCTTGGTCTACAGGACGTATATCTTGCTTATTTGGCTGGCTACAAACGGATTAATGATCTCCAGACGCTTGGATTCAGCTTGCGGTATTTCTCTTTGGGTGACATCCAGTTTACCGATGAAAATGGGCAGCCCATTGGAAATGGCAGACCGAATGAGTTCGAATTAGCTGCCGGATTCTCCCAAAAGCTGGGAGAAAATTTCAGTGTCGGAGTGAATGGAAAATTTATTTATTCCAACCTGGCTGCCGGCCAGGAAGTGGGGGGCATCGAGATCAATCCCGGTATTGCCGGAGCAGTTGATCTTTCCCTGTATTACCGGGTACCGCTTGATGGAAGCGATTTAACTTTCGGGCTGGCTCTTTCCAACCTGGGATCCAAAATCTCATACACAAAAGTGACTAATGACTATCTACCGGCAAACTTCGGACTTGGCGCTGCCTGGGAGTTTGCCCTGGATGATTACAATACACTGACATTAACCGGAGATATCAATAAATTGATGGTTCCAACACCACAACATGATCCGGAGGATGTAGATCCACAAAATGGCATTGCTGATTATCGTGAACAATCCCTTTTCAAATCCGTACTCTCCTCCTGGTCGGATGCACCGGAGGGGTTCAGTGAAGAATTGAAGGAAATCACCTATTCTTTTGGAGCTGAATACTGGTATGATAAACAGTTTGCATTACGTGCAGGATATTTTAGTGAACACCGGCTCAAAGGTGCCCGGCAGTATCTCACCCTGGGATTGGGTTTGAAATACAATGTTTTTGGAATTAACATGTCCTATCTGATCAGTACGGGTGGCAACACTGCTTTGGCGAGCAACCCGCTGGACAAGACATTACGATTTTCTCTGCTGTTTGACTTCAGTGCAGTTGATGAGACAACGACTCCTAATTGATCCGGTATCCGGACTAATAAATAAAAAAGACCTGTCTGCGGTATTCCGTGACAGGTCTTTTTCTTTAAAAACACAGGGATGTAAACCGGATTCTGTATCCGGATGTTTCCATCCGGACCTCTATCATTTATCTGGCTATTACTTCACAGTAATAGTCTAGCTGCCTACCCCTTCCGGTTGTGCAAGACAATTGGACGAGCAGTCCATTTTACCACCAAAGTGGCAATCCGGAATATACATGGCATTTCAACCCACAAGGTTTATCCCGAAAATAAGTTGCCTTACCTTCGCGTGCGCTCTTACCACACGTTTTCACCCTTACCCCGAATCCGGGGCGGTAATTTTCTGCGACACTTTCTGTATCCCGGTTATCCCGGAACCCCATCCGTTAGATGGTGTGGTGCTCTACGTTGTCCGGATTTTCCTCCCAGATCTTAAAGATCCCGGCGATAGAGCTCCCTGCGTTCCTCAAATCTAACAAACGTTGTGAACGATGAAAAGATTCATCAGCGATAAAAGCCACGGAAGTCTAACGCAATTTCCTTAGAAAAGTGAATGGCATATATTTTGGTTGCTTGAGAAATAAAGACGGCAAACCTATTTCATACAAATTATAAATGATAAATTTGTTTAATATGTTTAGTTTGCAGGTTAAATATCTAAGCGATTAAAGAGTTTCGAAATACCCTCCTCTTTTGGATTCTAACCGCCTTATTGTTAATAGTAGCCGGTTATACACATTATTCCTTTTACCAAAGGGATAGTATCGATATCGCAAGAACCAAGTTTGAAAATTATCTTTCGAAGGCTGAATCGGAAATTAATGACATCGTCAACGATCCAGCATTTCTTCAGTCCATTATCAATCTGTACAGTGATGATGTCATCGAAAACAGGAATATTGACCGGGCCAGTGATCTGGTGAAGAAGAATTATACGATCTTTTTTTACAACCAATCAAATCGATTGGTTTCATGGACAAATGACAAGGCTCCGAGCCCGGACCTCAGTGCATACAAATTCGGTTCGTCCTACTACCTGAAGAGTCAGAATATTTACTACACACTCCACTTCACTAGGCAGATTGGAGGATCAACCTATAAAATCCTGGCTTGCATCCCGGTCCGGCTGGGTAATGCGGATGAACCATATAGTCACATAGATAAAAATCTTTCCTCCACTCTCCAGCTAACCACTACCCCGGGTATACCCATTATCACCGCTAATGGTGAAGACTTTCTCTATATCGCCAACGTGGATTTCGAGAAATTGACAAAGAAAGAAGTCAGAATATTGCTTTTCCTCTATTTCCTTGCTTTTTTATCTCTGGCAGTACTCATACACCGAATTGCTTATTTGGTAAAAGATAAAATCGGGATATGGCCCGCAGTCGGCTTTTTCCTATTCACTACGATCGGTATCCGCCTCGTTTCCTACTTATTCGATTTTACTGATCAATTTAGTGTTTTAAAATTATTCAGCCCCTCAGTCACTGCTCCGGCATTTTCTAACTCGCTGGGAAATATTTTAATCAATGTAATTCTTCTTCTTTGGATCTCGGTATTTCTGATCAATAATCTGGATTTACGAAAATTGAACCACCTTAAGCCGCTTCAAAAGACAGTCGCATCTTTTGTAGGCTATTTTCTCATTTGCTTGGGAATGATCGGTTTAGCGAAATTCTGTGAGGCATTGATCCAGAACACCAATATTGATTTTAATTTTGAAAGCGTTTTCAATCTGGATAGCATCAGTATTCTTGCGTTGATTGGAATTATACTGACCTTATTCAGTTTCTTTGTCTGGTCAGCAAAAATCATCTCGGTCATCCAGGATTTCCGGTTACTAATTAAGCCAAAATTATTCGCTGGCATTTCCGCCGTTTTACTTGCCCTCCCTTTGGCGTTGAAGATCAACCCGACAATCCCTTTCTTTCAATTTGCATTGGTCGTTAGTATCTTCATCCTTCTGCTTGATATATTCCTCGAGGTAAAAACGCCGAATTTCACCTGGATCGTCCTTTGGCTGGTAGTACTGTCGGGATTCTCCTCCATTCTCATGTTTAAATATAATCGCGACAAAGATATTTATCAGCGAACGGATATTGCCAAAGCGCTCACCGAGTCAGTGGATACGGTTGCCCTGGATCAGATGATCGCATTAATTGAAGAAATGTCGGAAACAATCGATCATGTTGAAACCTGGGAAGATGCACGAAATGTAATAAATTCTACTTATGATAATTTTTCTGCCAGTTATCTCAATACCCATTACGACTTAAGCTTTCCCAGGGCAGGAGAACTGAAGGATAGCCGGGAAATTAAATATAATAATCAGCATTTCTATCAAAGGAATGATGCTCTCGATCACTACCTGCTGACTATTGATGGAGCCCAGGGAATCAAAGTGCTGACGAGCATTCAGAAAAAGAAAAGTAATCCATATAATCCGCTCCCCGATTTCTTGCCAAAACCTAATTTTAAAAATATCCCGGAGTTGTCAGATTATGAATATGCCATTTATAAAGACAGGAGGTGTCTGGAAAGAAGTCTCTCAGAATATAAAATGATTTTAGACGGAGACATCCCTCCTATCGGAGATACGAAAATGATCTATCCTCCTGACCGTTCTGAATTAATTTATAATAACGGCACATATGTGACCTTAATTGGAAGAAAATTAACGGGTTTAATCAAACCGGTTTCTCTTTTCTCTTACCTCTTCGTGATTATTGTCTTGATTATCTTTATTCTTTTAATTTTAAATTCAGCATTTCCATATCTGCCGGAGGATTTCAATTTCACCCTTTCCAATCAAATATCACTTAGAAACAAGATTCAGGTCTCGGTCCTTACCCTCATCGTCTTGTCATTCATCATTATAGGAATTGTTACCGTTGTTTATTTCAGAAGTACGGCAGAAAAGAATTATGAGGACAAGTTGACACAGACCGCCTCCTCCCTGCAATATGAAATACATAGCAGGATGCAACAAGATACAATCCCAGGTTTTGATTCAATATTCAGCCAATCAATACAAAGTCTGGCTATTAAATATAATACCCACATTCAGCTATTTGATAAGATAGGCTTGTTGACGTTCAGTTCCGATTCTACAGCTGTTGAGGCCGGTGTTTTGAAAGACAGGATGGATATCCCACCGTTGTTAGCAATAAAGAGAGGTGGTGAGTCTATTTACATTTACGAGAATAAGTCAGATCCACTGACGGACTACAATACCGCCTTTTTCTCACTAATTTCCGATGATGAGGAGTTTCTGGGATTTGCCGGGTTGCCCTACTATCCCGGACTCACGGAGGCGGCCAACAGTGTTAAAGACTTTATGGGTACGCTCTTGAATGTATACGTATTTCTCCTTTTAATAGCAGGAGCTTTTGCCCTGGCCGTAGCCAATAGTATTACCAGACCTATGACAGTCCTGGGCCAAAAACTTAAGGATTTTAAACTCGGCAAGTCGAATGAACCGATCGAATGGAAGGCTAAAGATGAGCTGGGACTGCTTATCCAGGAATACAATCAGATGATCGTGAAGCTCGACGAAAGTGCCGACCTGCTCGCACTGACAGAGAGAGAGGTGGCCTGGAGAGAAATGGCTAAACAGGTAGCACATGAAATCAAGAATCCTTTGACTCCTATGCGACTAAGTATCCAACATTTGCAGCATGCCATGCAGAATGCCGATCCGATCGAGTCCAGGCAATTGGTGCAGAGGGTAGGGATGACACTTATCGAACAAATAGACAACCTTTCAAGGATCGCTGCTGAGTTTTCCACTTTTGCCAAAATGCCAAAACCCCAATACGAAAAAATCATTTTGAATGATCTGGTTGCATCGGTACACGATCTGTTCAAGAAAAGGGATGATATGGATTTCAACCTCTACGTACCGATTGACGAGATCTATGTCAATGCGGATAAAAGTCACCTGCTGAGAGTGCTTAACAATCTCATCAAAAATGCAATACAAGCCATACCCGGTAGCCGAAGGGGAGTAATAGATATCCGTCTTGAGAAACAGGGAGATCGTGCCATCATTCAGGTCAGTGATAATGGCAAGGGGATCAGCCGGGAGATGAAGGAAAAAGTATTCTATCCTAATTTCACCACCAAAACTTCTGGAACTGGACTGGGACTGGCTATTTCAAAAAATATCGTGGAATCCTTCGGAGGAAGGATTTACTTTGAAACAGAGGAAGGTGTAGGAACGAAATTCTACTTCGAATTGCCTTTATTGAAGAATTTTGACAATGACTACCCTTACCGGCAGGCCCTGGAACTCTAGTATTGAATAGGAATCAGATGTTATTTTAAAGCCGCAGCCATAGTGGTTCCAATATCTGCCGGGCTTTGGACTACATGGATGCCGCATTCTTCCATGATTTTCATTTTAGCCTCTGCCGTGTCATCTTTTCCCCCAATGATAGCCCCGGCATGTCCCATTTTTCGCCCTTTGGGAGCGGTCTGGCCGGCAATAAATCCAACCACTGGTTTTGTACCGTTTTCCTTGATCCAGTGAGCAGCTTCAGCCTCCATTCCACCGCCAATCTCACCGATCATCACAATGCCCTCTGTTTCCGGATCATTCATCAGTAGTTCGACGGCTTCTTTTGTGGTAGTACCAACAATCGGATCCCCACCAATTCCAATGCAGGTCGATTGTCCTAAACCAACCCGACTCACCTGATCGACCGCCTCGTAAGTGAGTGTTCCTGACCGGGATACAATGCCAATGGTTCCCTTTTTATGGATAAACCCGGGCATGATACCCACCTTCGCTTCCTCGGGAGTTATAACGCCAGGACAGTTAGGACCTACCAATCTAGTGGCTTTGTCAGCCAGATAGGCCTTTGCCTTGATCATATCCTGTACGGGTATACCTTCAGTAATACAAATCACCACTTTGATTCCGGACTCAGCCGCTTCCATAATAGCATCTGCAGCAAATGCAGGAGGCACAAAAATGACGGATGTATCTGCTCCAACCTCTTTCACCGCTTCGGCCACCGTATTGAATACCGGTTTTCCAAGGTGGGTCTGACCGCCTTTCCCCGGCGTCACTCCACCGACCACATTCGTACCATAATCAATCATTTGTTCGGCATGGAAAGTACCTTCGGTACCCGTAAAGCCTTGCACAATAATCTTAGAATCTTTGTTTACCAATACAGACATGAGTTCTTTTTACTTTCTTTTACTGAACAATAAATACCTGTTCCCCCGGTCTTTTCATAAAATACTTTTCCCGGGCATACTTTTCTTTATTTGAAATTATATCCTGTTGCAGTAGACGGGTAGCCTCGGTCTCCCGAATGAGAAATTCCTTCTCATCTTCTAGTTTATCAATGGTACGGCCGAGACTCCATTGCGTCACGAAGGCATTTTTATCGAAAAAGCAAATCCACACAAAGAAAATGGCAGTTGCAAAAAGGTACTTGTTTAAAAGAATTTTTGAAACCTTGCCTACCTTAGGACTTATTTTGAATCGAGACTTAGCCTTCATCGTTGATTATTGAGCACTTAAATATAATAACAATTTATGATATGTTATTTAGCCCAATAAACTTTTCCCTGGGTAGACCGCACAATCACCCAGTTCCTCCTCAATCCTTAAAAGTTGATTATACTTTGCGATCCTATCCGATCTTGAAGCGGATCCGGTCTTAATCTGTCCGGTGTTTAATGCAACACTCAGATCGGAAATGGTCACATCTTCTGTCTCCCCGGATCGATGACTGATTACACTTGTCATGCCATTTCTGGTAGCCAGGTTAACTGCATCTATCGTTTCCGTAAGCGAGCCGATTTGATTCACTTTGATCAAGATCGAATTGGCCGCATCCAGATCTATGCCTTTTTGCAGACGTTTGGTATTCGTTACAAAAAGATCATCCCCGACCAATTGTACTTTTTGTCCGATAGCAGCAGTAAGTTTTTGCCATCCGGTCCAGTCGTCTTCGTGCAATCCATCTTCAATCGATAATATCGGATATTTATTGACCCAATCCTGCCAAAACGTTACCATTTGTTCAGAGGTCAATTTGTCACCCGTTGACTGGTGAAAATGATATACGGCTGCCTTTTCATCATAGAATTCTGAAGCAGCAGCATCCATAGCTATCATAACATCCTCTCCCGGCCGGTATCCGGCTGATTCGATGGCTTTTAACACAGTTTCGATCGCTTCCTGATTCGATCCCAGGTTGGGGGCAAAACCACCCTCGTCACCGACATTGGTCGAGTGTCCCATCTTTGACAGCACTTTCTTAAGATTGTGAAAGATCTCAACTCCCATTCTCAGTCCGTCAGAGAAACGCTCTGCACCAATAGGCATGATCATGAATTCCTGAAAATCAATACTGTTATCAGCGTGAGAGCCTCCATTTAGAATATTCATCATCGGGACGGGAAGGACATGCGCATTCACTCCTCCCAGGTATCGATACAAGGGAAGGCCCGCTTCCAGAGCTGCTGCCTTGGCGCAAGCGAGGCTCACTCCCAAAATAGCATTTGCTCCGAGCTTGGACTTATTTTCTGTACCATCCAACTCGATCATAATCTTGTCGAGATAAACCTGATCACTCACGTCCTCTCCGATCAATGCCTCCATGATGGTATCCTCAATGTTGCGGCAAGCATTCAAAACGCCTTTTCCTAAAAACCGACTTTTATCTCCATCCCGTAATTCAACGGCTTCGTACTTACCAGTACTGGCACCGGAGGGAACTGCTGCCCGGCCAATAGCACCTTCTTCAGTTAATACCTCCACTTCTACGGTTGGATTCCCTCTTGAATCAAGGATTTCTCGAGAACGAATATCAATTATACTGCTCATTTTGGTACAGGTTGTTATTATTTTGTTGATTGAATCGATTGAATAAACTGATCAAACAGGTAGCGAGCATCATGAGGTCCCGGACTTGCCTCGGGATGATACTGCACAGAAAATGCCGGGTAATTTTTCAATTTAATGCCCTCGACCGTCTGATCGTTTAAATTCATATGGGTTATTTCTATTTCATCCTTCCTTTTACTTAGCTGCTCGTGCGATACTCCAAAACCATGATTCTGACTGGTGATCTCACAATGGCCGGTTTTAAGGTTTATGACCGGATGATTAATGCCCCGGTGTCCGTGATGCATTTTATAGGTAGATACTCCGGCAGCCAGGGCCAAGATCTGATGACCAAGACAGATCCCAAACAGGGGTTTACCGGCATCTAAAACTTTTCTTGCCGTATCCACTGCATAATCCATTGGGGCGGGATCGCCTGGACCGTTTGACAAAAAATACCCATCAGGATTCCATTGTTCCACTTCAGCGAACGGAGTCCTGGCCGGAAAGACCTTGAGGTAACAACCACGATCTGCCAAACATCGGAGAATGTTCGATTTCACACCGTAGTCATAAACAGCAACTTTAAGCCCGGCATGCTCATCACCCACAGAATAGGGAGAGTCCGTGCTTACCTTGCTGGCTAGTTCAAGGCCAGCCATAGAAGGTACTTCTTTCAGCTGAGCCCTGAGCACATCCTCATCGAGAATCTCGGAGGATATGATCGCATTCATGGCCCCCTTGTCTCTTATGTGCTGAACAATAGCCCGGGTGTCTACACTGGATATTGCTACCAGGTTCTCATCTTCAAAGTAGTCTTGAATGGCCCGATCTGCCAATTCCCGGCTATAGTTATTGGTAAAATTTTTACAGACGAATCCAGAGATCTTAATGCTTTTTGATTCGGCATCAGTATCCTTCGTGCCATAGTTACCGATATGGGCATTAGTTGCTACCAGAATCTGTCCGAAATAGGAAGGATCCGTAAAAATCTCCTGATAGCCGGTCATACCGGTATTAAAACATATTTCTCCCGTTGTGGTACCTATTTTACCGGCTGCTTTTCCGTAAAACACAGTACCGTCTTCCAACATTAAAATGGCCTTTTGATCAGTTTCGATACTCACACTTTTTTGGTTATTCTAAACTCGTGCAAATATAGAACTAATCTGTTATTGAGCATGATGCGAAAGGGATTGCCTTTGATTTTGGGTAAAAAAAAAGGGCCGAATTCCGACCCTTTCCAGTTTCTTAATATCTTATTTTGCTGACTATTCTTCTTCTGAACTGGAAGCAGCTGCTGTTCCGGCACCGGTGGTTTGGCTACCCCCTCCCCTTCTAGTGCGACGTCTTCTTCTTCCTTTTGATTCACCTTTGGAATTGTCATACACCTTGTTGAAATCAACAAGCTCAATCAAGGCCATTTCAGAGGCATCACTGACACGAAATCCGGTTCGAATCACCCGTGTATATCCACCGGGTCTTTCTCCTATTGCAGCGGCCACCGGTCCAAAAAGCTCTTTAACGGCCTCTTTATTTTGCAGATAAGAAAAGACCACCCGTCGTGAATGGGTCGAATTGTCTTTGGACTTGGTGATTAATGGTTCGATATAACGTTTCAGAGCCTTCGCCTTTGCCAAAGTTGTATTGATCTTTTTGTGCGTAATCAAAGCAGTAGCTAGATTCGCCATTAATGCTCTCCGGTGCCCAGTTTTTCGACCGAGCTGATTAATTTTCTTTCCGTGTCTCATGTTGATTAAGAATTTATAAACATCGCAACACCCGGGAGCAAAATCTCAACCAGGGTTATTGCATTCAATTATTATCAAATTTAGTCCTGATCCAGCTGGTACGGTGCCAGATCCATTCCAAAAGTCAAACCCTTCATGGCCAGAAGTTCTTCTATTTCTACCAGAGATTTCTTACCGAAGTTTCTAAACTTAAGGAGCTCATGCATCTCATACTGAACTAATTCACCCAGTGAATTGATCTTAGCTGCTTTCAGACAGTTGTATGCTCTCACTGAAAGATCAAGGTCTTCGAGAGAGGTCTTCAACAGCTTTCGCATATGCAATATATGCTCATCTACCACAGTGTCTTCGCTGCGGGCAGCATCATCGAAGGTTATATTCTCATCGGTGATAAGAATCAGGTGTTGTATCAGTATACGGGAGGCCTCTTTTATTGCCTCCTCGGGATGGATCGTTCCATCGGTTTTCACGGTGATGGTCAGTTTTTCGTAGTCCGTCTGCTGTCCAACCCTCGTATTCTCAATCTGGTAAGAGACGTTCTTAATCGGAGTGTAAATGGCATCAACGGGCACTACACCGATAGGAGCATCTTTAGGTAGGTT
The DNA here is from genome assembly GCA_020436835.1 of Saprospiraceae bacterium. Classification (GTDB taxonomy): domain Bacteria; phylum Bacteroidota; class Bacteroidia; order Chitinophagales; family Saprospiraceae; genus JABDMH01. The sequence goes on from JAGQWZ010000366.1 coordinate 25,395, forward strand.
TTCGTCAGCCGGCATATATCCGCGACCTTTCGTCACCGTAAACTCCATTTCCAGATTGACCGAGGTATCCATAAAACAAACATGCAGATCCGGGTTCATCACCTTGAAGATGTTGGTGTGTTCCTCAATATCGCCTGCTTTAAATTCGTCCTTGCCCCGGAGGGTAATATAGATCTTCTCCTCACTCAGATCACCATCAGTGATAACTGGCTTTAGTCTGATTTGCTTGATATTTAAGATGATATCGACTACATCTTCCATCACGCCCTTAATGGTAGAGAATTCATGGTCGATTCCAGCAATTCGAACGGCCGAAATAGCATGTCCTTCCAGGGAAGAAAGGAGCACCCGGCGCAGAGAATTTCCTATCGTTTGCCCGAATCCTGGTTCCAATGGTTTAAACTCAAAAGTACCTTCAAAGTCATCTGATTTTTGAAGGAGTATTTTATTAGGTTTCTGAAAATTTAGAATACTCATGATGATTCAAACTTGATAAGAAAAGTTGGAAAAAATGATAAAATTGGTCAAGCCCAGGTATTACTTAGAATACAATTCGACGATGAGCTGCTCGTTGATATTCTCTGGAACTTGTTCTCTGGTAGGATATTCAAGAAACCTACCTTCCAGCTTGTCGCTGTTAAACTCCAGCCAGGGAAATTTACGAGCTTCTGCTTTGGTCTGTACATGGTCTCTGATCACCTCCAGACCTTGAGATTTATTCCTGACAGAGACAATATCTCCCGGTCTCAACAGGCAGGATGGGATGTTAGTCACCACTCCATTGACCATGATATGCTTATGAGAGACCAATTGACGGGCCTGGCGACGGGTAGTGGCAAGACCGAGACGGAAGACGGTATTGTCCAGTCGGGATTCCAGGAGTTGGAACAACACCTCACCGGTGACTCCTCCTTTTCGACTGGCTTTCTCAAAAAGATTCCGGAATTGGCGCTCCAGAACCCCATAGGTGTACTTGGCCTTTTGCTTTTCCATTAACTGGATAGCATAGTCTGACTTTTGTCTTCTTCTTCGCTTGTTTCCATGCTCACCCGGACCATACTTTCGACGCTCGAACGACTTGTCGAATCCATAGATGGATTGACCAAAAGATCTGGACTTTTTTGTTTTTGGCCCTCTATATCTTGCCATAGTATTTGCTTATTTTAACGCGACTTCTGACGGAAAATTTAAAATCTTAAACCCTTCTTCTCTTGGGAGGTCTGCAACCATTATGTGGAATTGGAGTAACGTCCTGGATCCTCCGAATCTTGATGCCTGCTGTATCAATCGCACGGATTGCAGCTTCTCTACCCGAACCAGGGCCTTTTACAAAGACTTCAGCCATACGCATACCTGCATCATATGCCGTGCGTGCTGCATCAGCAGCAGCTACCTGAGCGGCATATGGTGTATTCTTCTTCGAACCCCTAAAACCCGCTTTACCGGCAGATGCCCAGGATACAACCTGACCTTGCTTGTTGGTTAGAGAAATTATGATGTTGTTGAAACTGGCCTGAATATATACCAAGCCTTCAGATTCAACTTTTACTTTTCTTTTTTTCTTCGCCTTTGCCATACTTTACCTGTTGAAAAGAGGGTCAAGAGGAGACCCGGAGGTCAGTTATTATTTAGTTACTTTCTTTTTATTCGCCACAGTTTTTCTTCTGCCCTTACGAGTTCGGGCATTGGTACGGGTTCTTTGACCTCGCACCGGCAAACCTTTACGGTGTCTTAAGCCGCGATACGAAGCAATATCCATCAATCGTTTGATGTTTAACTGCACTTCGCTTCTAAGTTCACCTTCCACCTTATGCTCTTCCTGAATGATAGAAGATATCTCCCGCACATTGTCGTCGGTCCAGGCTTCCACTTTGGTATTCTCGTCTATACCGGCCTGAGTCAAAATCTGCCTTGCTTTTGATCTGCCAATGCCAAAAATGTAGGTCAAACCAATGACACCACGCTTGGATCGGGGTAAATCAACACCTGCTATTCTTGCCATATCCTACAGTTTATCCCTGTCGTTGCTTAAACTTGGGGTTTTTTTTGTTAATTACGTATAATTTGCCCTTTCGACGCACGATCTTGCAGTCAGCAGATCTCTTTTTAATAGATGCTCGAACCTTCATGAGTTTACTATTTATAACGGTAAATTATCCGACCTCGAGAAAGATCATATGGAGACATTTCGACTGAAACCTTATCTCCAGGCAGTATACGGATGTAGTGCATACGCATCTTACCGGAGATCGTTGCGATGATCTGATGATCGTTTTCCAATCTCACCCTAAACATTGCATTTGAGAGAGCTTCCTCTATTGTCCCATCTTGTTTTATTAGCTCTTGTTTGGCCATACTCGAAAATCGGAGTGCAAATATCTAATTTTTTTTCAAAATTTCCTTAAGATTTGGATTATTTTTGACAGCAATCTGGATCCCAGAGTGATCGGACAGAATATCTGCGGCTTCCTTACCGATCGCTACCGTATGCTCATAATGCGCCGAAGGTTGCCGGTCTTTGGTAAGAATAGTCCATCCGTCATTGGTCTGCATCACCTGTCTAACACCCAGATTGACCATAGGTTCAATTGCAATGACCATACCTTCTTTAAGCTTCGTACCTGATCCGCGTCTACCATAGTTGGGTACTTCAGGGGCTTCATGCAAATTCTTGCCAACTCCATGACCAACCAACTCCCGAACAACTCCATAATGGTGTTCGCGCTCGCAGTACGCTTGAATTGCAAAGCCGATATCACCGATTCGCTTTCCGTCTACAGCTTGAGCAATGCCGAGATAAAGCGATTCGTTCGTCACTTCCAACAGACGCAAGACCTCATCCTTAACATCACCCAGGGCAAAGGTAAACGCAGAGTCACCGTAAAACTCCTCTTTGATCGATCCACAATCAACTGATACAATATCACCATCTTCAAATGGGATTTCATTGGGTATACCATGCACTACACATTCATTCCTCGAGATACAAAGCGTGGCAGGAAAACCATGGTGCCCCTTGAAACCCGGTACTGCTCCCATATCCCGAATCACTTCTTCAGCAGCAACATCTATCTCTAACCCAGTAACACCCGGGCGAATCATTTCTGCTACCCTAGCCAGAGCAGCACTAACGATAAGACAACTCTGCCGGATCAATTCAATCTCTTCTTCGCTCTTGTAGTGTATCATTATTGACTAAATACAAAAGTCCCGGCTACTGACGCGGGACTTTCTAATATTATAAGTTGAAAATCGCATGAATGGTTCACGCCTAAAGATCGGAACCAATAGTCTGCATCGAGCTTCTTCCTTTGATTCTTCCTGATTTGACCAAGCCATCATATTTACGCATGAGCAAATGACTTTCGATTTGTTGTAGTGTATCCAAAACAACACCCACCAGGATTAGTAGCGAAGTTCCGCCAAAGAAAGTGGCGAATGATTGATTAACATTGAAGAACAAGTTGACCAAGGCAGGCAAAATGGCGATCAATCCAAGAAATATGGACCCGGGCAAGGTCACTCTCGTCGTCACTGCATCGATAAAGTCAGCGGTTGGTTTACCTGGCTTAACTCCCGGTATGAAAGCATTTTGTCTTTTCAGATATTCTGAATACTGTTGCGGATTCACCAATAGCGCTGTATAAACAAAAGTGAAAGCCACAACCAGGAAGAAATAAATTATATTATAAGGAAGCGCAAATGGATTCGACAAGGATCGTACCAATGAGTTTGCGGCAAGATCCGATCCACCCTGACCACCCAGAAATCCAGCCACGGTAGCCGGCAGGAACATAATTGCCTGCGCAAAAATGATCGGCATTACCCCGGCGGCAGCCACTTTCACCGGAATATAATCACGAGCACCGGAAACCGGCATACCTATGTTGCCTCTTCCGATCATTCGTTTGGCAAATTGCAGGGGTATCTTGCGAATTCCCTGAATCACCATTACAGTGACGGCCGTCACCGCAAACAATGCTGCAATTTCGAGGATAAATATAAAGAGTCCTCCACTTTCCAGCTGAGATGTAAATTCGAAAATCAGTGATCCTGGTAAAGTGGCGATAATTCCAATCATAATCAACAGGGAAATACCATTTCCAATACCACGGTCAGTGATCTTTTCACCCAGCCACATAGCGAAGATGGTACCAGTCGAGAGGATAATGATGTTGGCTAACCAAAAAACACCCTGAGGTACACTTGGATCAACCGCCCCCTGACTGCGAATATAGGTCAGGTAGGCTCCTCCCTGCACCAGGGTGATAGCCAGAGTAAGAAGACGGGTTATTTGATTAAGTTTCTTACGCCCTGATTCCCCCTCTTTTTGCTGTAAGCGCTGAAAGTAGGGCACTGCAAATCCCAATAGCTGAATAATAATTGACGCCGTAATGTAGGGCATGATACCCAATGCAAAAACCGAGGCCCGGTTGAAGGAGCCCCCCGAAAACATGTTGATCAAACCCAACAGGTCGGTTGCACTTTGGTTCGTAGCCCTGTTCAACACTGAGGGATCAACACCAGGAAGTACCACAAACGATCCAAAGCGATAGACAGCAATCAGACCGATTGTAAAGAGAATGCGATTTCGCAATTCTTTTATCTTCCAGATATTTTTGATGGTGTTGATGAAATTCTTCATGCTATGATTTTATATTACTTCCACAGATCCGCCATTTGCTTCAATGGCTGCCTTTGCACTGGCTGAATAAGCATGTACGGTGACATTCAACTTCTTCTCAAGTTTTCCTCTACCGAGGATCTTGATCAGATCATTCTTTGAAGCTACCCCTTTGTCAACCAATACTTCAGATGTAATATCTGAAACATTGTATTTTTCTGCAAAAGATTGTAGCTGGTCTAAGTTGATGGTAGCGTATTCCTTACGGTTTGGACTTTTGAATCCGATTTTAGGTAAACGCATCTGCAGAGGCATTTGTCCTCCTTCAAAAGCTCTCTTTCGCTTGTATCCCGCTCTTGACTTGGCCCCTTTATGACCACGGGTAGAAGTTCCGCCACGACCGCTTCCGGGACCCCGGGCAATTCTCTTTCGCTGTTTGGTAGAGCCTTTAGCAGGCTTCAAATTATGTAATTCCATAACTTATCTAATTCTTTGGTTAGAGGTCTTCAACTTTGATCAAATGCGATATCTTCCTGATCATCCCTTGAATTTGCGGGGTCAAATCATGCTCACGGCTTTGGGAAATCCGGTTAAGACCCAACGCTTCCATCGTGGCTTTTTGCCGCTTTGACTGATCAATTACACTTTTCACCTGAGTGATTCTAACCTTACTCATGATTCTAACATTATTAATATTATCCTTCAAACAGTTTCTCCATTGATATACCTCTCTGCTTAGCAACTGTCTGTGGACTTCTCAATTTAGACAGTGCATCAATGGTTGCTTTCACCACATTATGTGGGTTGGAAGATCCCTGAGATTTCGCCAATACATTGTGAACCCCTGCACTTTCAAGTACGGCTCTCATTGCTCCACCGGCTATAACACCGGTACCGTCAGCAGCCGGTTTGATCAATACTTTTCCCGCACCGTATTTTCCTTTCTGCTCATGCGGGATCGTACCTTTGAATATCGGCACTTTGATCAGATTTTTCTTGGCATCATCTACAGCCTTGGCGATACATTCTGAAACGTCCCGGGCTTTTCCCAGACCATGGCCTACGGTACCATTACCATCACCTACTACCATAATAGCGGCAAAACTGAAGGTACGTCCTCCTTTGGTTACTTTAGCCACCCGGTTTAAGGAAACTAACTTCTCTTTTAATTCTGTATCCGCTGGTTTTACCCGTTGAAATTGTTCTTTTGCCATTTTTACATATAAATTTTAGAAGGAAAGCCCGCCTTCTCTGGCGGCATCGGCCAAAGCTTTGACTCTACCATGATATAAATAACCACCCCGGTCAAAGACCACATTATCAATATTGAGCGATTTACAACGTTCAGCTATCAATTTACCGACTTGTTTAGCCTGTTCTGTCTTATTCAATTTGGTGTCAATTGACTTCTCTAAAGAATTGGCCTGAGCCAAAGTCTCACCTTTCAGGTCATTGATCAACTGACAATAGATTCCCTTATTTGATCTATAAACAGACATTCTGGGGCGCACATCCGTACCAGAAATCTTGTTACGGATTCTATAGCGGATCGTTCTTCTTCTCTTAATTTTTTGATTCGACATGACAGATGAACTTTTCGATTATTTAGCAGCTGTTTTTCCAGCTTTTCTTCTGATTTCTTCGTTAAGGAACCGCACTCCTTTTCCTTTATAAGGTTCTGGTTTACGGAAGGATCGGATTTTGGCCGCAACCTGACCGAGTAACTGAAGGTCTGCGCCTTCCAATTTTACCATCGGATTCTTTCCTTTTTCCATGGCAGCTTCCACTTTCAATTCATCCGGAACATAAAACATAATCGGGTGTGAATATCCCAGTGAGAGTTCCAGTAAATTTCCTGTCGTCGAAGCCCGGTATCCAACACCCACCAACTCCAGTTCTTTGGTAAATCCTTCTGATACGCCCACCACCATATTTCGTAGTAGCGCATTATAAAGACCATGCATTGATTTATGTCTTTTTTGCTCAGTTGGTCTTTCAAGGGTCACATCACCCTCTTTCTCCATAACCTGTATATCCGGATGAACCTGTTCCATCAGCTCCCCTTTCGGGCCTTTTATAGTCACCAGGTTACCTTTTGAAACATCAATAGATACCCCTTTCGGTAGTGTGATCACTGATTTTCCTATCCTTGACATAACTCAATACTTTTTAAAACTTTCTGATAATTAATAGACGTAACAAAGTACTTCGCCTCCAACATTATTCTTTCTGGCTTCCTTATCCGTCATCACTCCTTTCGAAGTGGAAACAATGGCGATGCCCAGACCATTTATAATTCTCGGCAGTTCGTCTGCTTTTGCAAATTTTCTTAATCCGGGTTTGCTGATTCTGGCCATTTTACGAATCACCGGTTGCCGGTTATCATTCTGATATTTCAACGCTATTCTGATTACTCCCTGTGGCCCCTCGTCTTCAAATTTGTATTTCAGAATATAACCCTGATCGTACAGGATCTCTGTAATTCTCTTCTTGAGGTTAGAACTTGGAATATCTACGACCCGGTGCCCGGCCATCAACGCATTACGAAGGCGGGTCAAATAATCTGCAATAGGATCTGTGGCTGCCATAATAATTCTACTTTATCTTGATTTTTACCAGCTGGATTTAGTTACCCCGGGGATCTTACCCTCAAGAGCCATCTTTCGAAATACCACTCTACAAATGCCAAAGTGCCTGATATAGCCTTTAGGTCTGCCGGTCAGTTGACACCGATTATGCAGACGCACGGCAGAAGAATTCTTAGGTAGTTTATCCAATTCTTCCCAGCGGCCTTCGTCTTTGAGTTTCTGTCTCAACTCGGCATACTTTGCTACGAGTCTTTCTCTTTTCTTGTCCCTGGCTATTAATGATTTTCTTGCCATAATATTGTCAGCTCCTTATTACTCTGAAATTAATTATTCTGATTTTTAAACGGCAGGCCTAGTTCTTTCAACAAAAACATGGCTTCTGCATCGGTCTTAGCGGAGGTGACGAAGGTGATATCCAGTCCACCGATCCGATTCACTTTATCCAAATCGATTTCCGGAAAAATGATTTGCTCGGTAATACCCAGCGAGTAGTTGCCTCTTCCGTCAAAACTCTTGTCATTGATACCTCTAAAGTCACGTACCCTTGGCAAAGCTACCGTGATCAATCGATCCAGGAATTCATACATCTGATCCTTTCTCAGTGTGACCCGGCATCCAATGGTCATTCCTTCCCTCAGTTTGAAGTTGGAGACCGACTTTCTGGCAATGGTAGGAACTGCCTTTTGTCCCGCTATCATGGACATTTCTTCCAATGCATGATCGATCAACTTTTTATCCTGGGTGGCCTGTCCTACTCCCTGATTGATGCAAATCTTCTCCAATTTCGGAACCTCCATGATAGAGCCATATGAAAAATGCTCTAGCAATTTGGGAACGATCTGCTCCTTATAGAATGTCTTTAATCTGGGTTTGTAATCCATTACTTAATTATTTCGCCGCTGTTCTTAGCGTATCTAACAATTTTATCGCCTTCCATTTTTCTTCCCACGCGGGTAGGAACGCCAGATTTGGGATCAATCAGCATCAGGTTGGAAATATGAATCGGGTTATTAATCTCCCGGATTCCACCAGCTCTTTCATTGGTGGGTTTCTCATGCTTCTTTGCAAGATTCACATTTTCGATGATGGCCCGATTCTTTTCCCGCAACACCTGCAGCACCTCTCCTTCCGTACCTTTATATGCACCGGCGATCACTTTCACTCGATCGCCTTTCTTAATTTTTATTTTTATACTGCTCTTCTTTGTCATGATCTACGATATTGTTTGATCGGAATTAGAGTACTTCCGGTGCAAGCGAAATAATTCGCATATAATCTCTTTCTCTCAATTCGCGTGCAACCGGCCCGAAGATACGTGTACCTCTCGGCTCATCAGCCGGGTTAAGTAGTACTACCGCATTGTCATCAAAACGGATATAAGAACCGTCCTTACGCCGAATTTCCTTTTTGGTCCGTACGACCACTGCTTTGGACACCGTCCCTTTCTTTATTCCGCCCGGAGAAGCTTCTTTCACCGAGACCACTACTTTGTCCCCGATGGAGGCGTATCTACGCTTAGATCCTCCCAGTACCCGGATGCAAAGTACTTCCTTTGCTCCACTATTATCAGCTACTTTAAGTTTCGATTCTTGTTGTATCATTGCTCCCTGGTATTTTTAAATTAAGGGGTTAGGTTATTTCGCTTTCTCCACTACTTCCAACAAACGCCAACGCTTGTTTTTACTCATCGGACGGGTCTCCATGATACGAACCAAATCTCCAATTTTACATTCATTGTTCTCATCATGAGCCATGAATTTTTTGGTTCGTTTCACAAACTTTCCGTAGATCGGATGTGATAATCTCCGTTCTACTGAAACGGTAATTGCTTTGTCCATCTTGTCGCTGGTTACATAACCCAGCCTGGTTTTCCGTAAATTTCTTTCGCTCATGATGTTTATTTACGCTTTGCTCTTCTAGCTCTTATTTTAGATCTTTTTCCCAGGGCCACTTCATCCAGCTCTCCGATTTCCCTATTTCTCAATTCCGTTCGAAGCCGGGCAATATCTCTTCTGACTTCTCTTAAAGAAAGTGGATTCTCCAGTCCTTTGGTGGCATGATCGAATTGCATCTTCTGATATTGAGTCTGCGTCTCCACCAACTCGTTCTTCAAATCCTCCAGACTAAATTCTTTAAGTTCTAATGACTTTTTACTGGGCATGATGCCTATGTTTTTATTTCTTCGAAATATTCTTTTTTCTGTTAATCTTCCCGGTAATCCCTGCGCTTAACGAATTTAGTTAGCACGGGTAATTTTTGAGCCGCCAGCCGCAATGCCTCTTTGCCGGTTGCCTCATCAACACCGTCTATCTCAAACATGATACGTCCTGGCGCGATGACTGCCACGTAGTGGTCAAGTGCACCTTTACCTTTACCCATCCTTACCTCCTGAGGTTTAGCCGTGATCGGCTTATCGGGAAAAATCCGGATCCAAACATTACCCTCTCTTTTCATAAATCGGGTCATGGCAATCCTGGCAGCCTCTATCTGCCGGTTAGTAATGAATCCGGCATCCAATGATTTCAGGCCAAAAGTACCGAAAGAGACAGAACTTCCCCGGTAAGCAAGTCCTTTATTTCTTCCTTTTTGTTGTTTCCTGTATTTTGTCCTTTTTGGCTGTAACATGTCTAGTTTTTTTACTTAAAATGGAACAAAAAAGACCGTTCCAAAAAAAGCGTGGCAAAGGTACGATCTTTCAAATCAATTTTCTAGCGATTCTTCATATTTCTTGGCGGACGCTTTCTTCCCCCTTTTCCAGCTTCTCGTGCATCTGCTCCCACATTAGGAGATAAATCCCGTTTTCCCAAAACTTCACCGCGACAGATCCAGGTTTTTACCCCGATCTTGCCATACACGGTCTGGGCCTCCACTAAAGCGTAATCTATATCAGCCCGGAACGTATGCAACGGTATACGTCCTTCTTTAAATTCTTCCGAACGAGCCATTTCCGCACCATTCAATCGACCGCTAATTCGGATTTTAATTCCTTCTGCGCCTGCACGCATGGTACTTTGAATAGCCATTTTAATAGCCCTTCTATAGTTGATCCTGGCTTCAATTTGTTTAGCTACTGACTCCCCAACGATCGTGGCATCCAATTCAGGCTTACGAATCTCTACAATATTTATTTGTACTTCTTTACCGGTGAGCTTTTTCAACTCTTCTTTGATCCGGTCTACCTCCGTACCACCTTTACCGATAATAATACCGGGGCGGCTGGTATGAATGGTCACGGTAATACGTTTAAGTGTACGCTCGATAATCATCCGGGCAATTCCTCCTTTCTGTACTCGTGCAGACAGATATTCACGGATTCGCTCGTCTTCAACTACTTTATCAGCAAAGTCGTTGCCTCCAAACCAGTTTGATTCCCAGCCTTTGATGATGCCGAGTCTATTGCCAATAGGATTCGTTTTTTGACCCATAGTGTTTTTTTGATATTAAAAGTCTATTCTTCTTCGTCTACTGTGACTAAATCCACCTCGAGTGGTATTTTGTTTTCAACGACCAATGTGACATGGTTTGACCGTTTGCGAATTCGATGTGCCCGACCGTGAGGTGCAGGACGGAATCTCTTTAACATACCCGCTTCGTCGACCAGAACGGTTTTAATAAACAGATCATGATCATCGGCGTTGGCAGCCATATTCTGCTTGTATTCCCAATTTGCAATGGCAGACAGTAACACTTTCTCCATCCAGCCAGCAGCTTCTCTTTTGGTAAACTTCAAGACATTGAGTGCATCGTCTACGTTTTTACCC
>JAGQWZ010000367.1 GCA_020436835.1 Saprospiraceae bacterium
CAACACTTTAGATTGAAAACCAATGATTTACAGATTTGATAAACATATTGTTGGTATATCTCTTTGTGAAAATAATTTTGATAAGAAATATGTGCAGATGTGCTGAATAACAGTTAAGAGTATAATGGTAACACTGCGTAAATAAACCGTTAGAAGTTTATTAAAAATCAAACCGTTGATATTGCACCAAATTTGTGGAAAGATGTGGAAAAACCTCGAACAAATGATAAAAAATGTATATTTGTAAAATGCTATTGATCATATAGATATGGTTTAATTATTTGTTCTATGTTTGTAAGTCGACTTAAGGTTTTTAATCAATGAGACGTTTTTCATGTATCATCGGTAAATCTAATCAGGAACAATACTTTTCTGAGCTAACTCTTAAGACACCTCTTGAACAAAGTTATTGTATTGATGTACTAGATCAGGTAAATACATTAATCGCCTCCGATGGATTTATGCTACCGGCCAAATGGGGACTAAGTCCTTCTTCGGATGAAATTAAGATGCCATTTATTGATTTTAGACAGGTCCATGTCAAGCCGAGCTTTCGCTTGTCATTCAGAACTCAACGCTCCATTGTGATTGCAGATAGTTTCTATGCCTGGCATGATTCTAAGAGAAGACCTTTGCGACTACATTTGCATGATGCTCTCATGTTTTTTCCAGCTATTTACTTCAAAACTGGTGATGGTTCTTTTGGATTCACCATTATCTCCAGACCTTCTCGAAAGTCTTTGAGGGAATACTCAGATCTGGAGCCGGTAATCTTCGATCGTGAATCTGCTCTCAAATGGCTAGATTTCTTACCGGTAACCCAGGTCATTAAACTCCTCCAAACGACTTTGCCGGTACCCTTTGAAAATCATCTTGTCTCTCAGAAAATATTTGTAAAGGGATTCAGTGGCAAAGTTTTGCACGAACCTCATCAGGAACAAGCTCTTCTTTTTTGATTCATGAGAACAGTAATACAAAGAGTAACTCATGCCTCGGTCTCTATTGCTGGAGAGCTTTCCGCAAAGATCAATCAAGGATTATTGGTTTTATTGGCAGTCGAAAGTGAAGACAATGACGAAGATATTGCCTGGCTTTGCAGGAAAATAGTCAATCTGAGGATCTTCGCCGATGAGAACGATCTGATGAATAAATCCCTTAATGAAATAGGTGGTGAATTACTGGTTGTTAGTCAGTTTACTTTATTTGCCAGTACTCGAAAGGGTAATCGTCCTTCATTTATCAAATCAGCCAATCCAACCTACGCCCGACAACAATATGAGAAATTTATAACTATTATCTCCGGACTTACGGACAAGAAAATCCAATCAGGAGTCTTTGCCGAAAATATGAAAGTAGATCTCTCGAACGACGGTCCGGTTACTATTATAATCGACTCAAAAATCAGGGAATAATGCATGTTAAAGATTGGCAAAGATTGGTAGATGAGTGGATACAGGAAATAGGCGTGAGATACTTTGACATCAAGACGAACACTATTCTTCTGATGGAAGAAATAGGAGAGATGTCACGGATCATTGCAAGGATGCATGGAGAACAATCCTTTAAGGATCCCATGACTGCTCAGGAACAGAGGGATAAATTGGAAGAGGAGTTGGGAGATGTGATCTTTGTTTTGACTTGTATCGCCAACCAGTCAGGCATCAATCTTACAGAAATACTTAAAAAGAATCTGGATAAAAAGTCCATCAGAGATGTCACCAGGCACCGGGACAATCCGAAGCTTAAGCATCCCTAGCGTAGATATTTTGAAGAGAAATTTGGCCTTTCTATCAGACGATAAAAGTTGTCCATAAACTTTATGCATCGTTTCTTATGCCGCCTGGAGAGTAATTTGAAATCATGAATAATGGTATAAAATGCCTCCTTTTTACTCTTGAACAAGGACAAGACTTTGGCAAATTCTTCCGGATCTTTTCCCATCACCAGGGGCGAACGATCGTAGGTTACTGACTGATCGGTGAAAGCATAGGGAGCACGTACAAACGCGGAAAAATCAAAATCATAAGGTATCGGAATCTTCTTTTCATGCTTTTCTCCTTCCAGGAATCGAACATTGTGTTCGATATGCATATTCATATCTTTATTTCCAATCATATATTGAAAGAAGATTACCAATTCACGGTAGTACTTGTTGATCGAATCAGCCTCTAATCCCATACAGTCACACCATTTACCATCTAGCCTGTCCTTCAGTTCTTCATTGCTTTCGAGTAAAACAGCATAACTCCTCGTTCTTTTATGTGTGTCTGAGTCTCTGTAAATAATTGGAAATAATACCGCCCGGTATCCTGTTTCTTCAACTTCCCGGTACAGCTTGTAGGCTAAAAACTCTCGAAACAAATAGTTTTGAGCATCTTTCTTTTCCAGACAATGCGTGACCAGTTTGTAGTCGTCATCCTTGGTCAATCCCAACTCTTTAAGATCATCTTTCGGGAAGTCCAGTTTCAGTGGAGGGAAATCACATGTTCTTCTGCGAAATTTACCACGAACGCTAACCTTTACGGGGATCTGAAATGTAGAAGTATCATCAGAAAAGGTCATATGACCACGGGATTCAAACGGTTTCAATTTCATCGTGATCAGCGAATCAATCTGTGTTTCTAAAACGACCTTTAGTTTTTCACTGTTTTCAATCCGGTCGAAAAGACTTAGTTTATGATCTGATTTCTTTTGTGCCAAAAGGTCCCCAATTGCCAAAACGCAGATCGAAAATAAAAGCGCCCTGATGTAAAGAGGAACCATTTTCTTTTAGGTAGATTAGTGAAATCAAAAGTCAATATACGATAGAATTTTAGCAAGCGAATCATGTACATCCGACTATTCATTTTTCTGATAGCGACCTTTGTCAGTTGTAGTACTCCTTCTCCGGTCCGTTCGGTTAGTAACGAAAAAACCCCAAAGAATGTAATCTTGATGATTGGAGACGGAATGGGTTTGTCGCAGATATCAGGTGCTCTCTATTCTTCCAGACGAGGCCTCGAATTAGAGCGATTTCAGGTCATCGGCCTACAAAAAACAAGTTGTAAGGACAATCTTGTAACCGATTCCGCCGCTGCCGCTGCGGCAATGGCCCGGGGAATAAAAGCTGAAAAAAACACATTTGGAACAGATGATAAAGCAAAAGCGCCCCTGTCCGTCCTCGAGGAAATGAAAAAACGAGGTTGGTCAGCTGGCATAGTGGTAACCAGCTCACTTACCCACGCAACGCCGGCAGCATTCGTTACCTATCAACATCAGCGAAGTATGTATGAGGAAATTGCCAAAGACTTTCTAAACATCGATGTTGATTTTATGGTCGGAGGAGGCAAGGAGTATTTTGACCGTCGATCAAATGATGAACGTAACCTCATCGAAGAACTCAAACAAAAAGATGCGATCGTCAAATCATATCTGGATGGTGACATAATGGATCTGAATATTTCTCCCCAAAAGCGTTTTATTTACTTCTCGGCCGATGGAGAACCACTCAGCCGATCGGCTGGCAGAACTTACTTTTTGCCAGCATGTGAAAGAGGTATTATATTTCTTGAGAGGAGATCAGAAAAAGGGTTCTTCTTTTTAGTTGAAGGCTCTCAGATTGACTGGGGAGGACATGCCAATGTAGATGAGATGGTCGTGGACGAAACCATAGAGTTTGATGAAGTGGTTGGAAAGATGCTTGATTTTGCTGAAAAAGATGGTGAAACGTTGGTCATTGTCACCGCCGATCATGAAACCGGAGGATTCTCCATTACTGGTGAAAATGATAAGGGTAAACCAATAGTCGAATTTATATCGAAGGACCACACAGCGACCATGATTCCGGTTTTTGCCTATGGACCCGGCAGCGAAAAGTTCGCGGGAATCTATGAAAACACAAAAATACATGATAAGATATTAGAGGCACTGAGATTAAACACACCTGCCGAGTGATTATCTAATCTTGTTATTTGGGTAAACCACCAATAGATGTATCCAACGCTGTATGAAATAAATACCAGAGTCTGGCTCAACAAATTTGGAAAGGGAACATCCCTGTCTGATGTGCCATCGAGTTATTGGGAGAACTTAAAACAAAGAGGGGTAGACTACGTATGGTTAATGGGCGTTTGGGCTACCACCGCATCATCAATCGCGAAACATTGCTTTCATCCGGATCTGGTGATGGCATACAATCAAGTAACTACAGATTGGGTCGAATCAGACATCAAGGGATCGCCATATGCAATAGAAGACTATGTTTTGGCGGACGACCTCGGTGGAAAGGAGGACTTAAGAAGTCTCAAGGAACGTTTGAATCAACTAGGACTGAAATTAATTCTCGATTTCATCCCCAATCACTTCAATGCTGATTCTGAATTATTGGAATCCAATGCTGATGTTTTCCTCCAGGTTTCAGAGGAGGATTTTAAGGCAGACCCATATACCTACTTTCGTCATGGCGATAAATTCTTTGCTCACGGAAAGGATCCCTATTTTCCAGCCTGGTCTGATACCGTACAGGTGAACTACAATTCACCTGCTGCCCATAAGTTTATGAAAAACAGGCTTTTGCAGGTGGCTGAATATTGTGACGGAGTGAGGTGTGATATGGCCATGCTGATCTTGCCCGATGTTTTTCAAAACACCTGGGCTTCGACCACCTCCCCGGGCCAACCGGATTTTTGGACAGAGGCAATAAATGAAGTAAAATCAAAAGACCCTGATTTTATCTTTATTGCCGAAGCATACTGGGATACTGAATGGAGATTACATCTAATGGGGTTCAATTATACTTACGACAAAAAACTATTAGATTTCATCGTAAGGGATCAAATCAATAACTTAAAAAGTCATTTGGCCGGATCCCTTGAATACCATAATCAAACGGTAAGGTTTATAGAAAATCACGATGAAGAGAGATCACTCACTTCACTGGGAGAATCGAAAGCCAGGGCTGCAGCTATTCTTTACAACACATTACCGGGCATGCGACTACACTATGATGGCCAATGGTCTGGTGAACGCATACGGTATCCGGTTCAGGTTGGCACTTATTTTCAGCCGGATTTATGTATTTGTGCTATTAAAAATGATCTTGACACGGCGGAAACACCCTGTGCCTGCATGGCTGCATTTTATCATCGCCTATTGATGGTATGTAGCAGTGAGGTCTTTAAGTATGGAGACTGGAAACTAATAGATACTTATCCCTATCCAAACGAATGCATTGTTGTTGAATGGACGCATGATAATACTTGTGTTTTAGTGACGGTCAATATGGGATTCTCTCCCAATGAGATCACCATACCTCTGCCAGATCCATGGAGAAAAGAAGTAATTCGCGACCTCTTGAATGAGGAACCAAGCCCGAACTATGTCACCGTGGTTGAAAACAACATAAACCTAAGACTACCGGGATTCAAAGGGTGTATTCTGTCCAACTAGTTGGACGAGAAACATTAGAATTCAAAACTGATACCTTGCGCTAACGGGACTTCACTGCCGTAGTTGATGGTATTTGTCTGGCGTCTCATGTATGCCTTCCAAGCATCCGAACCACTTTCACGCCCTCCCCCGGTATCTTTCTCTCCACCAAAAGCACCTCCGATCTCTGCCCCACTAGTACCAATATTGACATTGGCGATACCGCAATCACTCCCTTCCGCCGACAGGAAAAATTCAGAGTCACGAAGATCATTGGTCATGATAGCAGATGAAAGACCTTGTGAAACACCATTGTGGATTTCAAGGGCTTCACCCAGGGTATTGTATTTTATCAGATATAGCAGAGGAGCGAAAGTTTCTTCCTGAACAATCTGAAAATCGTTTCTTACTTCGGCTATGCTGGGACTAACATAACAACCACTCTCATATCCCTGACCTTCCAGCGCACCACCTTCGATTAGGAAACTTCCCCCCTCCTTTTTCACTTCAGTCATAGCTTTCAAATACATGTCAACGGCGGCTCTGTCAATTAGTGGACCCATATGATTTTGCTGCTTCAGGGGTGTGCCGATTCTTATTTGTTGGTATGCCAAAAGCAACCTTCGCTTAACCTCATCATATAACGACTCATGAATGATTAGTCTTCTTGTACTGGTACATCTTTGACCAGCCGTACCGATTGCCCCGAATACGGCGCCTCTTATCACGAGATCTAAGTCTGCGCTTGGAGTAACGATTATTGCATTATTTCCACCCAGCTCCAACAATGATTTGCCCAAACGGTTGGATACCGCTGAGCCGACAGCCCGACCCATCGCACAACTACCTGTTGCGGAGATCAATGGAATATTTGAATCACCGGTCATCAATCTTCCGACCTCCTGACCTCCGGAGATGATCGAAGAAACAGCCGATGGTGCGTCGTTTGATTCAAGCACGTTGACTAAGATTTGCTGGCAAGCTACCGCACAGAGCGGAGTTTTTTCCGATCCCTTCCATATACAAACGTCTCCACAAACCAGGGCGATCATGGCATTCCACGACCAAACGGCTACAGGAAAGTTGAAAGCAGATATAATTCCAACAATACCCAATGGGTGCCACTGTTCGAACATTCGATGATCAGGTCTTTCTGACTGCATGGTAAGTCCATATAATTGCCGGGAGAGCCCCACTGAGAAGTCGCAGATGTCAATCATCTCCTGGACTTCTCCCAAACCCTCTTGAAGACTCTTTCCCATTTCATAGGATACCAACATTCCCAGGTGATCTTTATGCTTTCGCAATTCTTCACCAAATTGCCGGATAATCTCACCTCTCCGGGGAGCCGGCCATTTCCTCCAAACCCTGAAGGCTTTTTTGGCTTCGTCGATTACTTTTTTGTATTCTTTTTCAGTTGTAATCGTGACCTCGGCGATTTTTTCACCATCTACAGGAGAAATACTGGTGAGAAACGGATCTGTTATCAGGCTCATTGATCCTGCCCAGGTTCCACTATTTCGACCTTTAAGCTTAAGGGCATCCAAAAAATCTTTACTCATTAGTTAGCGTTTGATATTTATTACAAAGATTTAAAAAGCAATCAAATTTTTTAAAACCAGGATCACTTATTGAGTTTGGTAAGGATTTTGGTTTTAAATCTACTGCAAACTAGGTTCGATGTATATCAGGCCATTGATTTTTATCATAGGTACGTTTATTTCATTTCTTTTGGCCTTAAGTCAAGACAAGATAAATGAGGATGAAGAGATTAACCTTGTCCCGAACCCGGGATTTGAGGTATTCTCAATAATGCCCCATGGCTGGTTTTACCGGGGTGGTGATTTCACGAGTCTGGTTAAGGATTGGAGTTCAGCCAGCGAAGCTTCCCCCGACGTATATGGCCCAAATATAACGGTACCGGACACCTGGCAAGAAAAAGGATTTGGACGAAAGAGACCCAGGTCAGGCAACTATATGGCAGGCATTACTGCGTTTGGATGTAAACAGGGAAAGCCCCATTGTCGTGAATACATACAGGTAAATTTTACTGAACCCCTGGTTGTGGGACAGGCTTATCATGTGGAATTCTGGGCATCTCCCCTCCACACCGGAATACATTCAAATAATCTGGGCATCCTGTTTAGTATGCAGAAATTGCAGGAAAAAACAGATCGCGTTGTGATCAGGCACCCCCAGATATATAGTGAGAAGATTGTACCTGGCAACGAATATATCTGGCATAAGATACAAGGGGACATCACTGCTGATAAGCCATATAAATTCTTAATTATCGGAAATTTTTTCCCGGACGAAGAAACGCTACGAAGCGAGGGATCAGAAAACAGCCACAATTTTGCATACTATTACATAGACGACGTAAAGGTAAACAGACGACCACCCATCGTGGAGGGGGTAGAAGATGAGTTCGCTGACTGGTATCCTCTGGAAGAGGATAAAGTAATTCCCCTTGACAATATTCTGTTTGATACGGATAGATCTATTATTCGTACTAAAGGAAGAAGTGATCTTGACCGGCTTCAGAAGATTTTACTTGAGTATCCAACCATGGAAATTGAGGTTGGGGGGCATACGGATAACCAGGGGAGTTTTGATTATAATATGAAGCTTTCAAACCGTCGCGCCAAGGCGGTAGTAAATTATCTGGTCAAGAAAGGAATTGAAGAATATCGGCTTTCCTATATCGGTTATGGCACAACCCGGCATATAGCCACTAACGATACGGAAGACGGGAGACAACAAAACAGGCGGGTAGAATTCAGAATTAGAAGGATCTAATTCAACACATTATGTATATTGCGATGTGTTACCTAGCAGAAAAGATCCTAATCTCCTGGAGGCCGGATGTGATGAAGCAGGGAGAGGATGTCTGGCCGGACCGGTCTTTGCCGCAGCTGTTATTTTACCATCAGGATTCAGCCACCCAGACCTCAATGACTCAAAGCTGCTTTCTTTAGAAAATCGTCTGAAACTTAGGGAAGTAATTCTGAATTTAGCGATTTGCTATGCCGTTTCATTCTGCCGGCCAGCGACAATCGATAAGATTAATATTTTAAACGCTTCTTTCGAAGCTATGCATCATGCAATCCGGAAATTGCAGGTTATGCCGGAAAAACTCTTGATCGATGGAAACCGGTTTAAGCCATTTGGCCAGTTGCCTTTTGAATGCATTGTAAAAGGGGACGGAAAGTTCGGATCCATCGCAGCGGCCTCAATTTTAGCCAAAACTTATCGCGATGAGTATATGGAACGCAAACACCGGGATTTCCCAGAATATGGTTGGTTGACGAATAAAGGTTACCCCACACGCGAACATCGTAAAGCCCTTGTCGAATTTGGACCTACACCATTGCACCGGAAATCCTTCCAGCTCTTTCAACCACCCGAACAACTTGAATTATTCAACGCACCTCAACCTGAACTCATTGGTTAAGAAATGGATTATTCCTTCTTTCAAACCCAATTGTCGTGTCGGGCCCATGACCGGAATACACCACTACATTATCGGGGAGGGAAAGAAAATGATTTTTGATGCTAGTGATGAGCGTCGCATAATCTCCCCCGGGAAGATCTGTTCTGCCGATGCTCTGTCTAAAAAGCACATCTCCTCCAATGATATAACCGTCCTCCTCGTTATAAAATGAGAGGCTGGCAGGTGAATGTCCCGGAGTAAAAAAGACCTTCAACTTTGTTTCCCCAAATGTGAAAATCTCACCATCTTCGAAGTATTGATCGGGTTTAGGCGAGGGTTCAGCTGGAATGCCGTACATCGCCGCAAAAGCAGGATAGGACTCCAATACGATCAGTTCACCTTTGTGGATGCACAATGGAGCATCAGGAAATCGTTGTTTCAGAAACGCATTTCCAAAAACATGATCAGCATGACAATGAGTATTGATAATTGCGGAAATATCAAGATGATTATCCTTGATATGCGTTAGAATTTCTTGTTTTTCTTCTTCAGAATGACACCCGGGATCGATTATAACCGACCTGTCAGTTTTTTCGTCTTTGATGATGTAGGTGTTTTCCTGAAATGCATTAAAGGTGAATCCGGTGACAATACTCATTGGTTAAGCGTTATATGTAGCAATTAAGAACTGAAAGTTGTATTTTGTCTTTTCTGCGTTCAGTCTAAGGTTGACAAGTTTATGAAATATTTTCTAGCACCACTGTTTTTACTTTTGACCCTGGGTACTGTCTTTGGACAGGTTGCCGATGTTGAGTTTGGTAAGAACAGAATCCAATATCACGATGATTTTGACCAATGGCTATATTACGAAAGTGAAAACTTCATCACCTATTGGTATGGCAAAGCCAGAAATCACGGAGTATCTGCAGTAAAACTTGCAGAACAGGATCATGATGAGATTTTGGACCTCATAGAACACCGGATTAACGATAAAATTGAAATTATTGTCTATAGTGATGTGACCGACCTGAAGCAGAGCAACATCGGTAGTGATGAGGTTTTTCAAACTATTGCCGGGCAAACAAAAATTGAAGGAAGTAAAGTATTTGTTCATTTCGATGGAAATCATGATCACCTGCGGAAGCAGATCAGGAAGGGAGTGGCTCAGGTTTTTCTCAATAATATGTTCTTTGGCTCAAACCTGCAGGAGGTAGTGCAAAATTCTGTGGCCGGATCTATTCCTACCTGGTTTCAAGCCGGCCTGGCCTCTTATGTTGGTACTTATTGGGACACTTATGATGATGCCGAACTGCGCAATATCTTTATTCATGAAAAAAGAACCAACTTTAAGAAGCTGAGTGGAATATATCCGGAGATTGTCGGTCAGTCATTTTGGTACTATATCGGAGTGACTTATGGTCGTTCAGAAATATCCAATTTATTGTATCTCACGAGGATCAACCGCAGTGTGCAAGACGCATTTCTATACGTATTTGGAATACCGTTTGATGACCTGACAGATCAGTGGGAAAAGTATTTCAGTCAAAGGTATGAGAGCGAACAAAATATTTTTAATCTCCCAAATCCCGAAAATCAACTTCAGTATAAAAAACGAAAAAAGAAAGTTCCTGTAAGTGCCTTGTCTTTCAGCCCGCAAGGTGATGCTTTGGCCATTGTAGACAATCAGATCGGCAAGACAAGAATTATTATTAGGGATCTTGAAACCGGACAATCGCAGAAAATCTTCAAATACGGTTTTAAAAATAACGTGCAGGCTACAGACTATAACTATCCGCAAGTAGCCTGGCTAAAGGATGGAACCGGATTGTTCATCCTTTACGAAGAAAGAGATAAAATCACACTGGAGTTTCGCGATTTTAGCAACGGCACGACCGCCAGGCAATTTCTCCCCGAACGATATGAACGAGTATATTCTTTTGCACCAATCTCTTCGAATGAATTGGTTTTCACCGCATTATCGGAAGGAATGATTGACCTGTACTACTATACAACAAATAACAGGCAATCAAACCGGATCACAACTGATATTTATGATGATCTGGACATAACCCTTGCTGAGATCGATGGTATGGATGGAATCCTGTTCAGTAGTAACCGACCCAACAGCACTAACGAAAGTCAAAGTGTTGATACTACCCTACGCTTTGAGAACTATAATCTTTTTCATCTTGCTTTTGAAGAAGGAGGGCCGAAGCTATTTCAGATCACCAATCAAGAACAGGCAAACTACCGCCTACCAAAGGTGTATTCTGATGGAATCATGTTTCTATCTGAAGAGAATGGAATCATCAATCGAAAGTCGATTTCAGTCAGCCGGGATTCTGTTGACAAAGTAGAGTTCCTGCTTAAAGATAGCAGCACCGTTTTGCGAACTCCCGGGGAAGAGATGGATATTCCTGACTCACTAATTCTGGATGCAAAGAATGTCAAGATTCTTGAGTACCATGGAGAAGAGAGATTTTTGACCAATAATCTTTGGAATATTCAGACTTACGATGTAAATCCGGAGACATCACAAGTGGCAGAAGTCTATAAAATCGATGACGAGTATAAAGTTTTCCTTAGTCAAAATACAAGCACCTCGGTCGATGTGGAATTCAGTCAGCGAAATCAAATTGAAGAAAAGAGAACGAAAAACCGACCAAAGAGCAAAGAGGATGTGCTACCAACCTCACCTGCGGAGGAGGTGATACGATCCAGCCAGTCCGCAGAAGAAGGCAGAGAGTACTTTTTTCAGTCCGAATTTCCTGACATGGAAACCGACAAGACAGAGAAAATATTGGAGAATGCCATCCAGGATGAAATCGTACTCAACACGAGCATAAGTGCCAGGCCAGAAGAACAAGTGGACAGTCAGCCAATAAACCGATTACGCATTGTGCCCTATCGACTAAAGTTCAAATTGCATGACCTAAGCACAAACATGGATAACAACCTTCTGTTCGGAGGCCTTGATAGTTATGCAGGTTTTAAGATGGGGTTTGAACCACCACCGGTTGGCTTATTGACGAAAGCTGTCTTTAAAGATCTGTTTGAAGATTATGCATTTGAAGGAGGTGTTCGTCTGCCAACCTCCTTCAATGGTACCGAGTTCTTTTTGGTTTTTGATGACAAGAAGAAAAGACTGGACAAACAATATGCGATCTATCGTAAGGCATTGGCGAACACGATCACCGGGGACAACAATACCGATCCTTTCCGTGCCAGAGATATTATCTTGCTAGGTCAGTTTGGAGTGAAATATCCACTGGATATCTATCATAGCTTGAGAGCGACAGCAACTCTGCGTCAAGATAGGACCGTTTTTCTGGCATCAGACCGGATATCGCTGAATAACCGGGATTTGGAAACACAACGAGTCGGATTAAAACTGGAATATGTATTTGACAATGCCATCGATATTGATTATAACATCCGCTCCGGCACAAAATTCAAGATCTATTCCGAGCTGGTAAAAAAATTCTCATTTTCATTTGATCCAATTTCGTTAAAACTGTCTGAAGGATTTATGACTGTACTTGGCACGGATGCCAGACACTACTTAAACTTTGCTAAACACCTCGTTTGGGCAACCCGGTTTGCAGCGGCCACGTCATTCGGTTCGGAACAAAATCTATATTACCTCGGAGGAGTTGACAATTGGCTGATTCCCAAGTTTAACAATGAGGTCCAGCCTCCGGAAGGAAATTTTGCCTATCAAACGGTTAGCCCGAATTTGAGAGGCTTTGATTATAATGTCCGGAACGGATCTACCTTTGCGTTGATAAACACGGAATTACGAATTCCATTTTTAAAATTTCTTTCTCGCCGGCCCATCAAATTCGCCTTTCTACGCCATATGCAGCTCATTGGTTTTGCCGATTTAGGTGCTGCCTGGAGCGGACTCTCTCCTTTTGATGATGACAATCCGATTAATATAGAAGAGATTGAAGTTCCTCCGGCCTTATTTGTCAGAGTCAATTACCATCGTGATCCGGTAGTATACGGATATGGTGTTGGCTTCCGGACGGTACTGTTTGGCTATTTTATTCGCTTGGACTATGCCTGGGGTGTAGAAACCAGGGTCGTTCAAAAACCGAAACTTCACTTGGCCCTGGGTTTTGATTTTTAGTAATTGAGAAAGGATTGATTCTATGACACTTACCTTGTATCAGGTCGATGCATTTACTAACCGGCTCTTTCACGGAAATCCAGCCGCGGTAGTTCCGCTGAAATTTTGGTTGGATGATGATGTAATGCAACGGATCGCTGCCGAGAACAATCTGGCAGAAACGGCTTTCTTTGTCAGGGACGGTGATGAATTCGATATCCGTTGGTTCACCCCAAGTAAAGAAGTTGAACTATGCGGACATGCAACTTTAGCTAGTGCACACGTATTATTTTGCCACGAGAAACATCCTTCCAAGCGGTGCACTTTTAAGACCCGACACCGGGGAAAATTAACCGTGGAACGGACTGCCGAATATCTCATTATGGATTTTCCAGTAGACCCCCCTCAGAAGGTGGCGGGAGAAACGGAGTTGAAACTATCACAGACTCTTGACTTGTCCATTAGGGATATTAGGAGGGGGCTGGATGATTTTTTAGTCGTGGTTGATAATCCAGAAATAATTATTGAATACCAACCGGACTTCAGGAAGATCGCTGAGCTTGATGCTCGCGGTCTGATAATTTCATCTGCTACCGATACGAAATATGATTTTGTTAGCCGGTGTTTCTTTCCCCGGTTTGGCATTGACGAAGATCCGGTGACTGGTTCCGCTCACACCTTGCTGACACCCTACTGGTCAGAACAACTGGGAAAAAAGACGTTGATGGCGAAGCAAGCCTCTCATCGAACCGGTGAAATTACCTGCGAAATGAAGGATAACCGGGTCCTGCTTGGTGGCAAAGCGATCACGTATTTGATAGGTGAAATTTATGTAGAATAATGGCTTACCAGAGAAAACACAACTATACTAGCCGTCATGAACGATACCACATCATAAAACGAAATACCAAAGTAGTACTGGTGTTCTTCTTTATAGCCATGGCCATTCTAATGTATAGGAACTGGACTGATATTGTAGACTACATACGGATTCATTTCTGACCAATCCAGGCCAGAATTTGTTTTTTATCCATGCGGTAAATAATTAACAAAAAGAAACCAAACAAGGTCGTGCTGTAGAGAAATTCCATCCAAAAGCCAGGATCGGTGTAGTACTTCACCAATTCGTTAACACCATAAAAGGCCAACACTAAAAATAAATATAATGCCATTTTTTTCATTTGATACGGCACTGGATAATAATGGGACCCCGTCAGGTAGCTTGTAATCGTCATAAATAAATAACACGCGCAGGTTGCCCAGGCCATCGCAATTGAACCATATTTCGGAATTAGTGTAGCCGTAACCAATAAAGTAACCAAAGCACCACCTACCGAAATAAAGGCACCTATATGGGTTTTGTCCTTTATTTTGTACCAAAGGCTGAAGTTATAGTAGAGGCCGAGAAACCAATAGGCTAATAGAAGAATGGGGACCACATAAACGCCGGAGCGATATATAGGACCAATCAAGTATATAATAACATTATCCAAATACAGTAAGATACCAAGCATGGCCAGACTTGCTGTGAGAGAAAATGCCTGAGCAACATCTGCATACGTCTCTTGTGCATTGTGATCCTTTGCTCGTTTGAAAAAAAAGGGTTCTGCTGCATACGTAAATGCCTGAGTAAACAGATTCATGATTAAGGCGAGTTTTGCTCCGGCCGCATAAACCCCCGCAGCACTTAAATTTGCGTCCTTTCCTTCCGGCAAAAGATATTTTAGCAAGGGCACAGAAAAAGACTGATTGAAGGTGGCGGCAAGGCTCACAATGACGAGGGGAAGAAGATAGACAAACATTTTCCTCAGCATTCTGCCATCAAATTCATACGGGGTCTTAAAAATCAAAGGCACCAACAAAACGAGTACTACACCACTGGAGATAATGTTGGCGATAATAACCAGGTCAATTTGACGATCGGGACTATATATTTTACTGAAAAAAGGATAGCCCCGGTTGATCATGTAGGGACAGAATTCCAGAAAGAAAAGAACAAAAAAAATAATTACGAAAACGTTTATCACTTTAATAAAAGCAAACCTTAAAGGACGGTTCTGCAGACGTAAACGGGCAAATGGTATGGCAGCGAGTGCATCCAGGGCAATTATTAAAATCATATAGATGACATAAATACCCTTATTGGCATATTGGAGCAGCGATGCTAATTGACTGCGGAAAATATACATGATCCCGGAAAGGAAAATGGTTGTGACCAGAATGCTTGTCAGGGCAGAGTAAAAGGCCTTGTTTTCCGCATCTTTCTCTGAACCCATCCGAAAATAGGCGGTTTCCATCCGATACGTGAAAATTATGAGCAGCAGGGCCATGTAAGCATAAAGATCCTGATGAATACCATATTGCGTCTGATCCTTGAAAATACGGGTGAGATATCCGGTGAGGAAAATGAAAAATACGATTCTACTAAGAATGTTACTGATACCGTAGATTACCGTTTCACCCGCTAATTGTTTGACAAAAGACATGTATTTTTATCAACGCTGCGTTTAGAAAAGAGCGTGGTTTAGAGGACGCAAAATAAGAGAAATTATTATTGAGCCATTAAACCGGGATTTAATTTATATCTACCTTACACAGAATTAGAAGTACATGTTGGATTTTGAACTACTAAAAGTGATTTGTGAGACTCCCGGAGCGCCGGGATTTGAAAAACCAATTAGAGATCTGGTAATTGGCCGGGTTCGGCCTCTCGTCGATGAAGTTTCCATCGATGCCATGGGTAATGTTGTGGCGCTTAAGAAGGGAAGGCAAGACAAAAGGGTGATGATTGCCGCACATTTGGATGAAATAAGTTTTATTGTTACACATATTGATGAGGACGGATTTATCCGCTTCCACACCTTGGGTGGATTTGATCCAAAAACATTGACCGCCCAACGGGTGATTATTCATGGAAAGCAGGATGTCGTAGGTGTCATGGGTTCAAAACCGGTTCATCTGATGCAGGCGGAAGAAAAAAATAAGGCACCAAACATCAAGGATTTTTACATCGACACTGGTTTGTCTGGCGATCAGGTAAGAGCGTTCATCAGCATTGGCGATCCCATCACCCGGGAAAGGAGCCTGATAAGAATGGGCGATTGTGTCAATGGCAAGTCGCTGGACAACCGGGTTTCGGTCTATATTCTCATCAAAACCCTGGAAGCGATTAGAGAACTGGAGGTACCCTATGATGTGTATGGAGTGTTTACTGTTCAGGAGGAAGTTGGACTAAGGGGAGCAATGAGTTCAGCCGGCCACATTAACCCCCATTTTGGATTCGGCCTCGATGTAACGGTGGCATTTGATCTGCCAGGTGCTCAACCACACGAGGTGGTCACTAAACTGGGTAAGGGAGCTGCCATCAAAATAATGGATGGATCGACCATTTGTGACTATCGTATGGTCAAGTATTTGAAATCAATTGCAGAAAGCAATGAAATAATCTGGCAACCCGAAATTCTCACCGCCGGAGGAACGGACACAGCGGGTATTCAAAGATATGGAAGAGATGGTGCCATTGCCGGTGCAATATCTATTCCACTGAGGCATTTGCACCAGGTGATTGAGATGGCTCACAGTAAAGATATCGACCAGTGTACACGACTACTCACGGAGGCGATCAAAAATTTAGATGAATTCAATTGGGAAGCCTAAAAATGAAAAAATTATGTGGGAAGAAAGAGACAATAAACTTTGCAGATCCTTGACGTTTAAAGATTTTGGTCAGGCCTTTGCCTTCATGACACATGTTGCCATTCTGGCTGAAAAGTCCAACCATCATCCCTGGTGGAGTAATGTATACAATCAGGTAAACATTAAACTAAGTACACACGATGCCGGAGACAAAGTGACAGAAAAGGACCGGAATTTGGCCAGGGAAATTGATCAAGTATATCAGCGGTATTCAAATTAGAATGATCCACAGTAAACTGCCCGAAGTTGGCACAACAATTTTTACGGTTATGTCGGCTCTGGCAAGAGAACACAATGCCATCAATCTGTCGCAGGGGTTTCCTGATTTTGATTGCGATCCCGAATTACATGATCTGGCATTCCGGGCGATGAAAGAAGGACACAATCAATATCCACCTATGCGAGGTGTGGATGTCTTATTGGACGAAATTGCTAAGAAATATAGCGCCTTATACAACCTTCCATTGGATCCAAGAGAGGACATTACGGTCACCTCGGGTGCGGCTGAAGCGATTTATTCTGCGATCACTGCTATTGTACATCCAGGTGATGAAGTAATTCTACTGGATCCGGCCTATGATTTATACAAACCGGCTATTCTACTGAATGGAGGTGTGCCAAGGGTATATAAATTAAACTCACCCCATTTTAAGATCGATTGGAGCGGAGTGGAAAGAATGGTGAATGCCAAGACCAGATTGATTATCATAAATACGCCGCACAATCCAATTGGCAGAACCATGAAGGAATCCGATCTGAAGGCACTGGAAAACCTGGTTCAGAATACTGGCATCTTTGTTATTAGTGATGAAGTCTATGAACACCTGGTGTTCGATGGTGAGCCTCATGAAAGCATATTAAAGTACCCCGGCATTTTCCAAAAGGGATTTGCTACTTTTTCCTTTGGCAAAACATATCATATTACCGGCTGGCGGATTGGGTATTGTATAGCACCTAAGTCCCTAACCAGGGAATTTCGAAAAATACATCAGTTCAATGTCTTCACAGTCCCGACCCCTCTTCAATATGCCATAGCGGGCTATATGAAGGACTCCCGGCACTATGAGGAACTACCGGTATTCTTCCAAAAGAAAAAAGAATTTCTTCAAAATGCCCTTGCCCAAACCCGGCTGAAACCTCTTGTGAGCGAGGGGAGCTATTTTCAGCTTTATGATTATTCGGACATTAGTGACCAACCGGATGTGGACTTTGTAAAGGAGATGACTATAAAGCACGGAGTAGCGGCCATACCAATGAGTGTTTTTTATTCAGATCCGGACCCACAAGAAAGACTCATCAGATTGTGTTTTGGCAAGACAATCGAAACCCTTGAAGCCGCAGCGGACCGGCTCCGGGCTTTATAGGAAGTTACTTATTGAGCGATGGCGATCGTTGCGAAAGAAATCCGTATTCCTGGTACTTTGGCGAGCGTCAAGGCACAGGACTCCAGGGTTGCCCCGGTAGTTAGAACATCATCAACAAGCAATACATGTTTATTCTGAAGGGTCCTTGCCTTTCTATTTAGTTCAAAAGCATTCATCATTGTCTTCAGCCGCTCAAATCGTTTTTTTGAGGTTTGAGTTCCTGTATTCTCCGTCCTTTTTAACGCATCCGAAACCACATATCGTTTCATCATGTACGACAGGCCGTCTGCAAAATATGTACTTTGATTATACCCCCTTGATCTTTGCTTGACCGGATGCAAGGGTATGGGAATGATGCAGTGGATATCCTTCAAGACCTCCGACTGAAGAAGTAATTCACCATATCTTCGCCCCAATCTTCTGGCAATATTAGTTTGACTTTTATACTTTATTTCATGTATCATATTTTGAACGATGCCACCAGGATAGAAACGAAACATACTTGTACCGGAGACAAAGGGGTAGCCTCCGCTCATCCGATTCATTGCTTCGTTGGCTGGAATGCTGTGAAAATCGGTAATTGGAAGGCGGCTTTCGCATTCTATGCAAAACAACTCTTGGCCATCAACCGCTTCCACGTGACAACCTACACACAAATTAGGGTAAACCAGGTGAAGAATATCTTTGATAAACGTCAACATGCTATTTCATAAACCAAAAAGGAATCTCAAGTATTCAGCTTTTTATGAACGCATCTAAAAATAAGAAATTGGTAAGATCTATGCGAAATGCTTTATTGCAGTGGAGTCGTGAAAACCCTAGATCTCTACCATGGAAAAAGGACAAAAACCCCTATCAAATCTGGGTTTCCGAGATTATCCTTCAACAAACAAGGGTTGAGCAAGGTCTACCCTACTACCACCGGTTTATGGAGCGATATCCGACGGTGGAAACTCTGGCTGCCACTTCAGAAGATGAGTTAATGAAGATATGGGAAGGGCTGGGTTATTACCGCCGGGCTCAACACATGCTTCATTCGGCCAGGATTATTGTAGAACAATATAATGGGGAATTTCCCTCCAACTATGAGGACATACTGAGATTAAAGGGAGTGGGAGACTATACTGCCGCCGCGGTGGCTTCTTTTGCCTTTGATCTGCCCCAGGTGGTTGTCGATGGCAATGTTATTCGCGTAGTTTCCAGACTTTTTGCCATACAGGATCCGGTCGATACCAGAGCTACCTCTCAAAGAATATATGACCTGGCCAATCAACTGCTGGATCGCAATGATCCGTCATTTTTCAACCAGGCAATAATGGATTTTGGTGCACTACAATGCAGACCTGCCAATCCAGATTGCATTTCTTGTCCGCTGAACTTTTCTTGTACGTCATTTCAAAAAGGAATAGTAAATCTCGTACCGCTGAAAGGGAAGAAGAAAGCTAAGAAAATCCGCTATTTCTATTATATCGTACCCACACTTGGAAACAAATTGTATGTCAGAAAGAGGGACAAAGCAGACATCTGGTCCGGTCTGTTTGAATTCTATTTGATCGAGACAAATAATGAAACATCCTGGTCTACTGTTCTCAAAAAGATCGATTTGCCAATAATCAGCAGTGAAGGGTGGACCGGACGGTATAAACAAACGCTGTCACACCAGATCATTCATGCCGAATTTTTACCCGTCGAGCTCAAGGATGATCGTCTAATAGTCGAAAGAGACGATTATACTCCGATAAAAAGAAAAAAAATCCGGAATTTTGCATTCCCAAAAGTCATTGATTGTTTCTTAAGGGATAAAGCCGTAATTTTAAATTTATAAAAAGCAATATATAAGAAATGGTTAACAAAGTAACTCTGATAGGTAATTTGGGCCGGGACCCGGAAATTCGACATTTAGAGAATGGAAGTATGGTGGGTAAATTTCCGGTAGCTACCAATGAAAACTACAGAGATAAAAGTGGGGAATGGCAAACGATCACCGAATGGCACGATGTAGTCGTCTGGAGATCACTGGCAGAGAGAGCAGAACGGTCACTGAAGAAGGGTTCTCTCGTATATATAGAAGGAAAACTTACGCATAGAAAGTACCAGGATAAAGATGGAATAGATCGATATGTAACCGAAGTAGTTGCAAATACGATTAAACCCCTGGAAAAACGTGAAGGTGGAAATAGTGGATACGGAGGTAGTTTTCCTTCATCCGAGGATGCACCGCAAGGCATTAGCTACGAATTAAAGGATAAGACCAGTACTGCTACACAAGAAGTAGGTGGAGGCGAAGAAGAAGTAGATGATGATCTTCCCTTTTAGTGACCAGAATCGTGTCAATTCCACGCCATATTTTTTTGATTAAGCAATTTCACATTTGGACAGCGTTGAACCTCCCAGTACGGGCTTAATGATTCTCTTTGCTCCTATTGTGTTACTCGTTGTTTCCCTGGCAGGGTTATCATTGAGTATAGTGTTACTGCTGCTTTTACTAGCATGTTCTGCTTTGATTTCAGGTGCAGAAGTTGCCTATTTCTCTTTAAGTCCGGCAGACTTGCACCTCCTGGCCAACGAGGGGAGTACCAATAGCAAGCGGATTCTCCAATTGAGAGAGAATCCCAGGATGTTACTGGCCACCATATTGATCAGTAATAACTTTGTCAATATTGCGATAGTTATTCTCTCCGATTTCATCATTCGAAGCATTTTTTCGCAGGCCACTTTTTTGGATTGGGCCGCAGGCATGCCTTCCTTTTTTCATGATAATTTTTCAGACAACGTACTGGCAAAAGCAATTGAATTTACCCTGACCGTGGTGGGAGCAACGTTCCTACTGGTGTTATTTGGAGAGGTAGCGCCTAAGATATATGCGAATATCAACAATAAGAAGATGGCGAGAATGATGGCGGGGCCACTCATCTTCCTTAAAACATTCTTTTCACCCATTTCAAGGATCCTAGTAAACTGGTCTTCCAGGTTTGAAGATCGCCTTGCTCATGATACCGTTCGGAGCCGAAACCGGAAAGATGATCTGGATAAAGCTATAGAATTGACGGTAAGTCATGAACTGAACTCTGAGAAAGAGATTGATATTCTCAAAAGTATTGTCAAGTTTGGGGACGTCAGTGTCAAGCAGATCATGCGGTCTCGAGTGGATGTAGTTGCCATTGACATCAACAGCAAATTTGATGAAGTACTAAGGACAGTCAACGAATCCGGATATTCTCGAATACCAGTATACGAAGACGACTTTGATAATATTAAAGGCATTCTTTATGTTAAAGACCTCTTGCTCCATCTTAATAAGGGGGAACAATTTGTCTGGAAAAACCTGATTCGACATGACGTTAAATATGTTCCCGAAGCCAAGAAGATCAATGAGTTATTGACTGAATTTCAGCAAGAACGCACACATATGGCTATCGTTGTGGATGAGTTTGGAGGTAGCGGTGGGTTAGTAACACTTGAGGATGTTATGGAAGAAGTAATTGGTGACATTCGAGATGAATTTGATGAAGAGATAGAAGTGGAATACGAGAAAATCGATGATTTCAATTACGTTTTTGAAGGCAAAACATTGCTGAATGATCTATGCCGGGTTATAGGGGTGAGTACAGATACCTTCGAAGAGGTTAGAGAAGCAGACAGTGTTGCCGGGCTGATCCTCGAACTACTTGGAAAAATTCCCCGAAAAAATATCGAAATAAAGTATAAAGAATATCGATTTAAGATACTGGCAGTGAGTACAAAAAGAATCGAAAAAGTAAAAATCACCTTGCCCAATGAAGATAAATCTTAATCTGGCCATCGCCTTTCTATTTCTGCAGTTCTCTTGCCAAAACAACATGTCAACACTCCCAAAACCAAGAGCTTTTCCCAGGATTGAGTTTCCGGAAAGGAACTACATACCTTTTGATGAAAATTATTGCCATTTTACCTTTGAAATGCCGGCTTATACTGAAGTGGAACAGGATACGGCTTTCTTTGATGATAAACCTATCGATCCATGCTGGTTTAATCTATACTATCCTGCTTTTGACTGCAGGATCTATTTCAGCTATTATCCCATCAGTAGTGAAAATCCCTTTGAAAAACTCAACAAGGATGCTTTTAACCTGGCCATGGAGCACAATAAAAAGGCTACTTATATTGATGAAGTCAAATTTGAAAAACCAAACGATGTCAGTGGGTTTATTTTTGATCTTGAAGGACCGGTCGCCACACCCTTCCAGTTTTATATGACAGATAGCACCAAGCACTTTCTTAGAGGAGCCCTGTATTTTCAGACTCAAATAAGACCAGATAGCTTAGCTCCTTTATATGAATTTGTCAAGCAGGACGTATCACATATAATCAACACCTTTACCTGGACCGACTAGTCCTCAGATACCGACTCATCTATTTCCGTGGTTATTTTACCCGTGATCTTTTGCTTGATCAGATTCTCAATTTCCAGGGCGACCTCAGGATTATCCAACATAAATTGTTTTGCTGATTCCCGGCCTTGAGCAATCTTGGTCCCTTCAAAGCTATACCACGATCCACTCTTCTTTAGTACGTCCAGGTCAGAACCTAAATCGACAATTTCCCCAACTTTGCTGATACCCTGGCCATACATGATGTCAAATACGGCCACCCGGAAGGGAGGTGCCAGCTTATTTTTAACCACTTTTACTTTTACTGTATTTCCTACAACGTTGCCCTCTTTGTCTTTGATGGAAGACCCACTCCTTCGAATGTCCAGACGCATGGAAGCATAAAATTTAAGGGCGTTTCCTCCGGTTGTGGTCTCAGGGTTGCCAAACATGACACCAATTTTTTCCCTCAGTTGATTGATAAAAATGCAACAACAGCCAGTTCGACCGATAGAAGCAGTCAGCTTTCGCATAGCTTGCGACATCAGGCGGGCTTGCAAACCCATCTTTGAATCACCCATTTCACCTTCAATTTCTGCTCTTGGAACCAGAGCAGCCACGGAGTCAATAACAATAATGTCAATTGCTCCTGAACGGATAAGGTTTTCCGTGATTTCCAGGGCTTGTTCCCCGTTGTCCGGCTGTGAAATCAGAAGGTTTTCGGTATCAACACCCAGTGATTCAGCGTAAAAGCGATCAAAAGCATGTTCAGCATCTATGAAAGCAGCTATTCCACCCTTTTTCTGACATTCGGCAATCGCATGAATGGCAAGAGTTGTCTTACCGGAAGATTCCGGACCGAAAATTTCAATCACTCTTCCCCGGGGAAAACCACCGATACCCAGGGCAATATCAAGACCTAATGATCCGGTGGGTATAGTATCAGCCTCAACTACCTGTTGATCCCCTAAACGCATGATGGATCCTTTTCCATAGGTTTTCTCCAAACGATCAACGGTAAGTTGCAGGGCTTTTAATTTTTCTGAATTTTCTTTGCTCATGATTAGAATTGGGTTAAGTGATCAAATATAGGATTTTAATATACATTTTTTGAGTATATCATCTCTTTACAATGGCAAATATTCTGACCTTATGCATGCTATTGCGTAATTGTAAACGTTCTTGTTACATCATGCAAATATTAAACAAAGGGATCGTCCTTTTATTTCTTTTGAGCTTCTTAAGTTGTCGCAAGAGAGAGCCGGTCTTGTTTGAAATTCCATTCAGATTGTCATTCCAGGTACAGGCTGGGCTGAATCCGTTCGAAAAGCATTACTATCCGGTAAGAAATATTACTACTAATATTCAGAATTTACGGCAACAATTCAATGTAGAGCCAGATCGGGTATTACGCATTCGTCCCGCATCGGCGATTTTTTCATCACTGCATCAGGATGTCGATCTTGACTTTATTCAGGAAGTGGGAATTTCGGTTTTTAAGGGATTTGATCAACAAAACGATACAGATGTATTCCTGACAGAGTTCATACCCGTTAATGCCGGCCGGAACATTAATGTACTTCCTTTTGATGACGATGTCGCTGATGTGATTAATGTAGAGGAACTCAACTTTCTTGTTTCCTTACGGCTGAGAGCACCCTCACCGGTTTTCTTTGAAACAAGTGTTGACATAAAGTTTATCGCGGAATAGTAAATTAACACCTGCCTTGCCGTCGAATCCAAAAAAAAATCTTTCTTTGTTTGCAGAAGGTCTTGAAGAAGGAAAGCTGAGACAGATAAGAGATAATCTGCTTGCATGCTTAAACCGGAAAAGACATTTGGCAACATTCTAATCTTTGTATTCTGTGTAAATAGCCTTTACACGCAGATTCTCCCCCCGTCAAATCACCTGGCGCTCGAAGTGCAAAAACGAATTGGTCAGGCTACCCTGGACCCAGCCCAACCCTATCGTCTTCTCAATCCAACAAAAGTTGATGCTTCCAGGAAATTACAGATTGTACAGGATGCCCAGTTCCTTAGTTTAAATAAAGAAGTGCTAACTAAAATTATAGACGAGGGAAAAAGCATGATTGAGGTTCAACTGCCTTACCATGAAAAGTTGATCCGAATCAAACTCTTTCCCTTTGATCCGAAATCTAAAGAATTTTCTGTTTCCAGTCCTTCGGGTGTACTTGAGTATGAAGATGTGATTCATTTCAGGGGCATCATCGCCGGGGATCATCAGTCAGTCGTTGCGCTTAGCCTGGGGAAAGATCAAGTGACCGGCATTATTTCATCTCCAGATATGGGTAATTTAATCCTCGCCCAATTGCCAAATGATTCCAGCTTCCACATACTTTATCAGGAGACCAATCTAAAGGCGGAAGCTAAGTTTATCTGCGATGCGATATTGCCACCTGGATACCAGATTAAGGAAATCCCTTCGTCCAGTTCGCGAAGGAATCAATCTCCTGCCTGCGTAACCGTCTTTTTTGAAGCAAGTTTCAATGTTTTGCAAAAATTTGATGGCAACCTGGATAAGACCATCAATTACATCACCGGTCTTTTTAACCAGGTGTCGGCAATTTATGCCAATGAAGAGATTACCTTATTGCTTTCTGACCTTTATATCTGGACGATACCAGATCCTTATAACCACGATAATACCGCAGCGGCGTTGGAAAGCTTCACCATTGCACCGCTGAAGGGATATGCAAACTTGCGGTACCTATTGGATATGTCTGACAATAGTAGTGGCGGACGGGCATATGTTGATGTACTTTGTGACAAGACATTTAACGTAGGTTATTGCAATATCGTGGCGACATATGAAACCGTGCCGACCTATAGCTGGAGTGTCAATGTACTTGCCCATGAGGTGGGACATGGATTAGGATCTTTTCATACTCAGGACTGCGTTTGGGGTGAAGGGGAATGTACTGCGATTGATGGATGCGGAGATCCAAACCCTGAGGTAGGCTGTGGATCCTGTAGCCCCGCTCCCATACCCGACCGGGGTACCATCATGAGTTACTGTCATCTCCAGAAAGGAATAGATTTTAGCCTTGGTTTGGGTGCGGAACCGGGAGCCCTGATGCGTAGTCGGGTAGCTGGGGCAGAATGCCTTTCTAATTGTGACGCTGAAAAGAGACCGATTTGTCCAGTTTCGATTGAAGACATAAAGGTAACTGCAGCAAGTTGCGATAAATCCAACGGAATTGTGCAAGTCCTGATTAGCGGAGGAAGTGGTTCGGAATCATTCGACATCGGTTACGGACCACAGTCTGAGGAGGTCTTTACAAATCTGGCTCCGGGAGAATACCAGATCATTGTCAATGATGGAATCGCTTGTACGCGGACGGCAGATGTTGTAGTGCCATCTGAATCCAGTGCTCCTGATCTGGAGGCAGTTGTCACTAACGCCTCATGCAACGGTAAGGATGGCATCCTTGAGATTATTCCCTTGGGAGGTCATGCACCTTACCAGTATTACTTACAGGAACAGGAAACCAAAGATTCCATAATTCCAGGCCTGGAGCCTGGCGAGTATCTAATTGGACTGGTGGACAAGGAAGGCTGCACAGCATCTAAAAAACTGACTGTCTTCGAAGAAGTATCACCTCTGATTGATGTGAAAACGGAGCCGACACATTGCGGCAAGGCCAATGGTAAAATGCTGCTCACCGCAGTAGAAGGGACGCTTCCATATTTTTTTGAGATCCAAGGCAGTACCCACTATGATTCTTTAGTGATTAACCAAACCAGCACAATAATCGATCAAATGGATGCTGGAATCTATCAAATTATGGTGCAGGATGCACAGGGCTGCCTTGACAGTATGGAGGTCTCGATTGACAGTTCAACCAACATCGAATTGCAGGTGTTTTCGAGCCCGGCTTCATGCGATGCTGCTAATGGAGAGATCGAAATCGTTGCCTTGGGAGGCAACCATCCGTATCGATATTTTCTGGATGAAAATGAAATGGAAGGACCGAAAATGGATCGGCTTAATTCGGGATCATACGTTGTCAAAGTGATCGATTCTGAAGAATGCCAAAACTCGGCGCCAGTCCAAATCAAAAACGATTCGTCATTTGTCGCACCAAAATTGCCGGATCAGTTAGTACTCTGTGACGGTAATGAAGTAGTACTGAATTCCGGTTTACCGCACCTGACAAAAGTAACCTGGTTATATAATAGTGACCAGATGGGTGACACTACGACCTCCATTCTGATCTCAAAAGCAGGAAGATATCAGGCGCTGGTTAAGTATGGGGAGTCTTGCTCCCTTTCCGATCAGACTCAGGTGATTCTTCAGGAAAAACCTGCGGTTTCCCTCGAGCCGACTGTCGAAATTTGTGAAGGTTCAGATTTTCACTTCTCAAAACCCTTCCCCGGATACCACTATGTGTGGAGTAACGGAACGACAGGAGTACAGACACAGTTCATTGAAAGTGGAGAGCACACATTGGAGGTTTTTAGTGAGCATGGGTGCAAACAGACGATTCCAATTATGGTAAACATTATTCCCCAAATCAACCTTAGAGTGGCTAATCCCGAGATGATTCTTTGTGAAGGACAGGAGATACATTTTCACGCAGCAGGGGTATCATCTTATACCTGGACAACGGATGTTCCCGGGCAGGAGGAGACCATTGGTACAGGGTCCTTCATTAAACCGGACCATTCCACTAAGTACCAGGTGATCGGCAGGAACGAATGTTTTGCAGATACCCTCGCAATATCAGTGTCTTTCCATGATTTTATTAGACAGCTACCCGGAGATACAAATGCCTTAAAGGGCACCTCACTTTTTTTCAGCATTCCTGAGGGGGAAGATATCAGATGGCAATCAACGCTTCCGATGGACTGCGCAACGTGCCGACAAACCAGGATAACAGTGGTGGGAGATGGTCAATTATTTGTGACCTATACCGATGCCAAAGGATGCTTACGGACCGAAACTACACACATATCAACCATGGCATTATCAGAACTCGCACCCGAAATAATCACGGAGATCACACCAGACGGTGATGGTAAAAATGATCATCTATATATCCCTCAGCTTGAAAGATACAGCAGTGTCACCCTCGAAGTTTTTGAAAAAAGCGGATCCAGCGTTTTCATTAGCAGTGACTACAAAAATGATTGGCCTCCAAACTCCGGTATTGATTTGACATCCGGTGAGTACCGGTATACAATCAAGTTACAGTCTGGAACGGACGTTGTAAAATTGGCTGGGAAACTTGACATTATCCGGTAGGGATAAGAATGATTCTTGTCAAGGTTGTTTTATACGAAATGTTTGAGCATAATTACTTCACGCGAATTTAAGGTCCGGTACTTACCTCGCCCCAATCCTTTTTTGGTCAACCCGCCATAAAAAACACGATCAAGATGTTCTACGACATAGTTGCAATGCTCGAAGATTCTTCGCACGATTCGATTCCTTCCAATCACAATAGATATAAGCAATTCTTTGCCTATCTCATCTACAATTTCGAGATTCTGTACCGGGGCCAACCCGTCTTCAAGTTCAATTCCAGCTTTGATTTGATCAAGGTGAGCCTGGGAGATGGGCTTGTCTAATTTGACTAGATATCGCTTCTGAACCTTGTGCGAAGGATGGGACAATTTCATAGCCAGATCTCCATCATTGGTAAGAAGCAGCAGGCCCGTAGTGTGCCGGTCCAATCTTCCGACAGGAAATAAGCGCTCCTTACCAGTAAAGTCAATGATATCAAACACCGTTTTCCGGCCTTTTTCGTCGGAGGTGGTACAAATGGTGTCTTTTGGTTTGTTTAAAAGGATATAGATCCGCTCAATCTCCGGTGTAAGTTGCCTACCCTCGTATGTAACCACGTCTCCTTCCTCAACCAGGTGAAAGGGTTCCACAACAACTTCCTGGTTTACCAGCACCTTTCCTTCTTTTATCAGATCTACGGCTTTTCGACGGGATGTAATGCCCGACCTGGCGACAAACTTGTTCAACCTCACAGGGAAGGTGAGCTCTTCCTTTGGCGCTTTGGTCTTTCGGTAAAACGGATTATTCCGATCGGATTTGTCATTTTTATGCATTAGAATGGGATATCATCATCCTGATTCATACGGGAAGGCCTGGTCATAATCTGGTCTCCGGAACCTCCAAAATCTTCTCCCTTCAGGCTACTAAAATCAAATTCGTCCAGGTTTGTAAATTTGGCAAATTGGTCGATAAATTTCAAACGTACGGTTTCAAGTGCACCATTTCGATGTTTGGCGATAATAATCTCCGCAACTCCTTTCAAAGAAACACCTTCGCTTTCGGTGATATCATAATATTCAGGACGGTAAATAAATGATACAATGTCTGCATCCTGCTCGATCGCACCGGATTCCCGCAGATCTGATAGCATTGGCCTCTTATCTCCCCCTCTGGTTTCTACCGCCCGGCTGAGTTGCGAAAGCGCAATCACCGGAACATTCAATTCTTTTGCCATGCCTTTAAGTGCCCTCGATATTGAGCTGATTTCCTGTTCGCGGGTACCACCCTTTTTACCATCCATGTTACCGGACATCAATTGTAAGTAA
Organism: Saprospiraceae bacterium; assembly: GCA_020436835.1. Taxonomy (GTDB): domain Bacteria; phylum Bacteroidota; class Bacteroidia; order Chitinophagales; family Saprospiraceae; genus JABDMH01. The sequence goes on from JAGQWZ010000367.1 coordinate 28,933, forward strand.
TCGATGATGACCAATTGAATGTCATGTTGCATTTTTAGCCTTCGACATTTTGCTCTCAGTTCAAAACTATTGATCGCAGGTGTGTCATCTATAAAGATGGGCACGCTGGATAGTTTTTCCACCGCAGTGTGCAATTGTTGCCATTCATGCGCCTCCAATTGTCCGTTTCTCAACTTTCTTGACGAGATCTCCGCCTCCATAGAAATAAGTCTTTGTACTAATTGTAAACTGGACATTTCCAGAGAAAACAGTGCCACAGGCCGGTTGTGATCCATAGCAGCATTCTTCGCCAGCGAAAGTGTATAGGCGGTTTTACCCATACCTGGCCGTGCTGCCACAATGATCAAATCACTGGGTTGCCACCCGGAAGTCAAACGATCCAACTCCATGAATCCGGATGGTATACCGGTGAGTCCCTCTGCCTTCTGGGAAAGCTCTTCCAGCTGTTTTTGTGCCTTGATCGCAAGTGTTCCTATGGACTCAAATCCTCGATTCAGGTTTTGCTGTGTGATCTCAAATAAGTTTCTTTCCGCATCATCTAGAAGTTCAAAGACATCCTTGGTATCGTCAAAAGAGTCTTTAATGATAGTGGTACTGGCCCGGATTAATTCTCGTTGAATGTACTTCTGAGAAATAATTCGGGCATGGTATTCAATATTAGCCGCCGAAGCCACCCGGTTTGAAAGGTCAACGAGATAATTTACACCACCTACCTTCTCCAGGTTACCTGACATCTTCAATTCTTCATGGACGGTGAGAATATCGATTGGGTGGGTCTTTTCAAACAGCTTTAGCATTGCCTCATAGATCAGCTGATGACCCTCTACATAGTAGCTGGAAGGCTGAAGTATATCCAATACCGTTGGCAATGCATTCTTATCAATCAGAATGGCTCCCAGGACGGCCTCTTCCAGGGGAATGGCTTGTGGTTGTATCCTCCCGAACTGCAGACCACCTAGGTCCGCATCGCCTTTGATTGTTTTGAGTGTCTGGGCACCACCTGATTTAAATGATTGATCTCTGTCTGCCATAGGTAAAATCTTCCACGCTAATCGTATGAGACAAAATTACGATATAAAGCTGATTGAAGGTGCACCGGCAAATTTTGGATTACCGACCCAAATGTTAGGGAAGGTGTTGGTATCTGTGGAAATTTTGTGGAAAAAGATTCTATTCTGATTTAACCAACTTTAAGCCAACCCAAAATTAAATGACATTTGTCAGAGGTTTTCTCTGATCATCCAGATATCATTGAGTTTAATCTTTACTCTTTTTCACAAACCCTCACAAGTAATGCATTCCAGCGGTGAGATTCTCTTGTCTGGATTTGTGGAAAAAAAAGATCAATTTTCTGCCTTGGCCAATTTCACCTCAACTTGACGAATCGTTTCCTTCTGCTCTTCAATCGTTGCCTTCAGATCCGACTGATCTTTAACATTCGTATCTATGAGCGATTCGTTTTCCGCAATCTTAGCCTTCCAGTCCTCGATTTCCTTATGATATTTCTCATTGAGGCGCTCTAACTTAGACAAATCCCGTTCAAGATCTTTCATTCGATTCTCTTCATTCTTCAATTCGATCTTGATGTCTTCAATTTTCAGCTGTTTCTCAAATCCCTGCAGGAAGACCCGAACTCCTTCGAAAGCGTCAGGGAAATTCTCAGAATCTACAAATCCACCGCCCAGGTCCATCCACATCTTCAATTCTGAGCCATCTCCTTTGGATTCAATAAGACTGTATATATCGACGGTATTATTCGAAATATAGGAGACATTTGCATCGTCGGTAAACAATTCATCACTGCGTTTTACTTTCTTGGTTTTGCCTTTGAAGTCTTTGAGATAATCCTTCCAAATATCTTCGGCAAACTTTGCCTCGTAAGGCATATGCAAAATCACTGCATTGTGATCTCCCAGGCTCATTGAAGCCATCATTTCGTCAATGTCCTGACTTAGAAGAGGATAATGACTTAACAAGTACATTGCGAGTAAGAGTGAAAGTTTGAATTTCATAGTTGATGAAAATTATACTGGTACAAAAAAATTGATTGCATTCCTTAATACGGTGAATTCCGCTGGCAACGAGCCCCTGATTTCCCCGTCCACTTCCATTAACAACACTTCATGCCCATGTGGTTCAACAATTATGCGTGAACTTTCCCTTATATCAACATAGGGTAGCTGGTTGATCTTGCCGTTGAAGAAATGAAAAATGTCTTTAATGAGCCTCCACGGTGAAACATATCGTACACCCGTTATTGCCAGTTTGCCATCAGTTGCATTGGCCGAAGGACAAAGCTGAAACCCACCCCCTAAAAACCGTCCATTTGCCACGGTTAGATTCCAAAATTGTCCTTTATAAAGCTGATCTTCGGAGTGGATCTTCAACATAACTCCGCGATAGGTGAGTAAGATCTTCAGGGTCTCAAGAAGGTACCGGGCACGTCCGTTCGATGAACCTCCTGTTCCAGCTATCCGTAGAGCTACTTCATATTCTAAACCGATCCCGGCCTCATTCACAAAATAGAAGCTGTCCTCTTTTTCAGCATTGATTTGTCCAATGTCAATAGGTAGGGAGATAGCCGAGTTTATATAGTGGAGCCATACCTCAATATCACGAGGAATATTGAAGTGACGGGCAAAATCATTCCCCGTACCACAGGGAAAAATTGCATATGAAATTTGCTGAGCATCATCCGGGGTATAACTCATGATCCCATTTATCACTTCGTGATGCGTGCCGTCACCACCAAAAATGATGAGGTTTCTGCATCCCATCCTGAGCACATCTTGTGAGATTCTCTTTCCGTCACCGGGCCTGCTTGTTAGTTTAGAATTAAATTTGACTTTGAGATCATTCAGACGTGATTTGACCAACGGCCAGATACGTGCCGCAGCTTGATTCCCCGCATTAGGGTTGATGATGATGAACCACTCTCGGGAGGTCAGATTCTGGTGTTGAGATTCAGACATAAAAAAGTGCGGCGCCTCGAAGAGTCGATTTGCCGCACCTACACCCCAAAACCATCTATTCTTAAAGTAGAGAGCAAAAACTCTCCAAAAAATAGTCAAAAATTTCAGCCGATAATAATAGAACAATTTCAGATGATTGGCAAGCTTGAAGCCTGAAATCATGTCAGTTTAGTGTAAAAAAGAGAATTTATTCACTTATATGATAAAAATCTGTAAAAGGCCGGATATCGACTGAAAGGTCTGGACTTTAGACTTATGAGTGTGTGTCAACAGTCCAAAATGTCTAATTTTGATTTTTTAATCCGATTTCAGCTATTTCCCAACTATGTCAATACTATCAGTTCAGAATGTATCCAAACAATATCACAATCATCTGGCAGTAGATCATGTTAATTTTGAAATGCCTAAAGGAAGCATTCTGGGACTGCTTGGTCCGAATGGAGCAGGTAAGACTTCCCTGATCCGGATTATTACTTCGATCACCGGAGCAGATACCGGCACCATTCTCTTTGATGGAGAAAAGCTCAATCTCTCTCATCCTGAACGAATAGGCTATCTTCCTGAGGAACGAGGTCTTTACAAGAAAATGAAGGTCGGAGAACAACTTATCTATCTTGCCCAGCTGAAGGGAATGACAAAACAAGCAGCAAAGCAAGCAATAGAGATTTGGCTCGACAAGTTTGACATGTCGGATTGGTGGAATAAAAAAATAGAGGAATTGAGCAAAGGGATGCAGCAGAAAGTGCAGTTTGTATCTACTGTCGTTCATCGACCGCCATTGATCATACTCGATGAACCCTTCACCGGCCTGGACCCTTTAAATACGAAATTGATAAAGCAAGAAATTCGCCAATTAAACGAAGCGGGAACAAGCATCATCTTTTCCACCCACAGAATGGAACAGGTGGAAGAAATCTGCGAGCACATTGTTTTGATTAATAAAGGAAAAAATATCCTCCAGGGCGACGTAAGGCGGATAAAAGAAGAATATAAGGACCACCTCTTTAAGATAACTTTCCAGGGGCAATTGCAGAGTCAAATGATTCAACGGGAAATTTTGGAGCAAAATGGGGATACCATCACGATCAGGATGCATCAGTTGAGTGAGGCAAATCTATTTATCCGACAATTGATGGATCAGGGAGTGCTGGTGCAGAAGTTCGAAGAGGTATTACCCACCCTGAATGACATTTTTATTAAAAAAGTTACCGAAGAAGCATGAACAAACTGTCACTAGTTATCAAGCGCGAGTATTTATCCCGGGTAAAGAAGAAATCCTTTATTATCACCACTTTGTTAGCGCCTCTGGCCCTGGCATTATTTATGATTATCGTGGGACTAATTTTCTCATACCAGGGTGATGATGCTAAAAATGTAGTGATTGTAGACAAATCCCATGTTCTCGACGGTAAAATGAAGGATCAGCGCAATTTCTATTTCTCCTTCACAGATAAGGAGCTCGAAGATCTTACCGGTATTTCTGAAGAGGATGTTGATGGTATCCTGGTTGTTCCTCCTTTACCTAGCCTCGAGACCAATAAACACACGATATACTACTATTCAGATAAACAACTGGATTTGGAGTCAACGGAGCGCCTGCAAAATGCCGTCAGGGATAAAGTCAGAGAATACAAGATTAAGGAGCTAAATCTGGACGCTAAACAGCTTGAAAATCTTAATACCCAAATCACACTTGATCCCGAACCGCTTTCTACCGAAAGCAGCGATGACCAACGGAAATCAGATAACCCCAGTCCATTTACGAGCATTATCGCAGCTGCTATTGGTGGCATCATGGGCTTTGCTATGTATATGATCGTTTTCATCAATGGAATGATGGTCATGCGCAGCGTAATGGAAGAGAAAATGAATCGTGTGGTAGAAGTGATGATAAGTAGTGTTCGACCTTTTAATCTTATGATGGGTAAGATCATTGGGGTAGGCGCTGTAGGACTTACCCAAATATTGATTTGGTTGGTGTTATTACCCCTAATCATAACCGGTGCGAATCTTCTCTTTGGGTTTGATACTCAACAATCGATGATGGAAGCTTCTGGCAATCAAATGATTAACCCAGAGGATATGGAAGTTATAGCCACCCAAATCATGACTGAACTCAGGGCGGTAAACTGGTGGCTTATTGTGCCGTGTTTTATAATCTTTTTCTTTGGAGGATATGTGATCTATGCTTCCCTCTTTGCCGGCGTTGGTAGTGCTATCGGTGATGACCTGGCTGAGAGTCAGGCTTTAACGCTTCCATTGACTATCCCGGTGATCATCGCGCTCTACATTATGTTTGCAGCACTCCGTGTACCCAACAGCACGATGGCGGTTTGGTCATCTATTTTTCCTTTCTTTTCTCCCATTGTGATGCCTGCCCGTCTTGCATTTGATCCTCCTGTATGGCAGATCGTATTATCCATTGCCCTACTCATAGCGGCAGCGATATTTTGTGTTTGGATTTCCAGCCGGATTTATCGTACCGGCATCCTCATGTACGGTAAGAAGGGGAGTTTTAAGGAGATTTGGAAGTGGATGACTACCAGGGATTAACTGGATTCTCTCAGCCTTAGAGATAGTTCCTGCAACTGCTTCTCATCAATCTCACTAGGCGCATCGATCATCATGTCCCTTCCCATATTATTCTTTGGGAAAGCAATAAAGTCACGTATTGAGGTACTACCCTTCATCACCGCACATAGCCGGTCAAATCCAAAGGCAATTCCTCCATGGGGTGGAGCGCCGTATTCGAAGGCACCCATCAAAAACCCAAATTGTCTTTCTGCTTCCTCCGGGGAAAAGCCCAACAGCTTAAAGTTCTTTTCTTGCAGGATCCGGTCGTGGATCCGAATCGATCCTCCTCCAATTTCCACCCCATTGATCACCAGATCGTAGGCGTCTGCCCGCAAGCTTTTCATCGTCTCGTGATCACCGGTTAGCATCTTGCTTATGTCGGTTGATTTTGGCGAGGTGAAGGGATGGTGCATAGCATGAAAACGGCCGGATTCTTCATCCCATTCCAGTAAGGGAAAATCAATCACCCAAAGTGGTTTGAAAACCTTTGGATCTAAAAGTTTCAGACGACGGCCCATTTCCAGTCGGAGTTCGCTCATTTGCTTGCGGGTGCTATCGGTTTCCCCCGAAAGAATTAATAGGAGGTCACCCTTTTTGGCACCACAATCAATGGCCCATTTTTCCAGAGTTTCATCAGAGTAAAACTTTCCAATGCTCGATTTGAAGGAGCCATCGGCGTTCCATTTTACATATACCATTCCTTTTGCGCCAATCTGGGGTCTTCTTACCCAGTCAGTAAGTGCGTTTATGTCTTTATTTGAATAATGATCGGCCTGCCCTTCCGCGACAATTCCAAGTACGATTTCAGCCTGATCAAAAACCTGAAATCCATGTCCTTGTGCATGTGTTGTCAGGTCATTGAAAATCATATCAAAACGTAAATCCGGCTTGTCACTTCCATATTTTGAAATAGCTTCGTCAAACGTCATTCGGGGGAATTCATCCAGTTCCAATTGAAGGATCTCCCTGAAAAGATACCTGGTTAAGCCTTCGAAGGTCTGCAGGATCTGGTCTTGCGTAACAAACGCCATCTCACAGTCGATTTGAGTGAACTCAGGCTGCCGATCAGCCCGTAGATCTTCATCGCGAAAGCACTTTACAATTTGAAAATAGCGGTCAAAGCCAGCGACCATTAAAATTTGTTTAAAAGTCTGGGGACTCTGCGGCAAAGCATAAAATTGTCCGGGATTCATGCGGCTTGGCACCACAAAGTCTCTCGCCCCCTCCGGAGTACTCTTGATGAGGCAGGGAGTCTCAACTTCTACAAAATCCTCCTGTGTCAGATATTTGCGCACTTCGAGAGCGACTTTACTTCTAAATAAGATTTTATCTTTTACCGGATTACGTCGCATATCCAAATAGCGGTATTTCATCCTTAGATCGTCACCACCGTCACTTTCGTCTTCTATTGTAAAGGGGGGCACCTTTGAGGGATTAATGACATCCAAACGAGTGACTTCGATTTCAATATCACCAGTTGGCCGGTTGGGATTTTTGTTGCTTCTTTCGCGGACTTGCCCCTGCGCTTTGATCACAAATTCACGACCAAGATTCGTAGCTCTTTTTGATAATTCCGCATCATCCTCTTCATTAAATACCAGTTGCGTAATCCCATAACGGTCTCTTAAGTCGACAAATGTCAATCCTCCAAATTGTCTGGTAGCCTGGACCCAACCGCTTAAGATCACCTCTTCTCCTACGTGATTCATACGTAGTGATCCACAATTGTAAGTGCGATACATTTCTATCTTAGATTTAATTGGTATTTGTGAAATGGCAGCAAAAATACAAGAATAAAATGAAGCAAATTCATCTATACAAACCGGTCAAATCCAACGCCGCTTAAAACTTTTTTGTCTCGCTATGCGTCATTGAAAATGAAATCAGTAATTACTTAAGCCTAACCTAAACTTGAATATGCAACAAGAAACCTCTACATCATTAGAATTGGTACAGAGACTGCGTAGAGGGGATGCGGGAGCCTATCAGTTGATTGTAGATCAGTGGCAACATCGGGTGTTCAATTTTGCGCTGCGGTATAGTAATGATCAATATTTTGCTAACGAGGTAGTGCAAAAAACGTTCATCCAGGTCTTTGAGAAAATCGATCAGCTAAAAGACCCCGCGAAGCTGAAATCCTGGCTATACAAAATTGCCAGTAATAATTGCTGTAATGAGGGCAGGTTGAAATCAAGGGTCAGTTTTAGCGTACTGGATGATCAGGTGCCTCAGAGAGCTGATTTCGATACACCAGCCCGTTCATATGAAAAAGCGGAGATGAAAGCGCTGGTGGAAGATGTGTTGCAAAAGATACCACCAGAACAACGTCAGGTGATTATTATGAAAGAATATGAGGGACTTAAGTTTAGGGAAATAGCGGAAATACTGGGAGAATCGGAAAATACGGTCAAGTCCAGAATGTACTATGGATTGGACGCAATGAGAAAGATTTTATTAAATAATAATTTATCCAAAGATATATATCATGAATAGAGAGAGGATTTTAGATTACCTCTATGATGAAATGACTCCGGATGTTAGAGAGGAGTTTGAGCGGGAACTACGAAATAACTCCACTCTGCAAAGCGAATTGCGAGAATTGCAGGAAGTAAGGAGCTTCTTAAGCCAGAGCACTGATCAGGTTGCACAACCAATTGAAATGGTAGTAAAACCGGTCACTAAGGTCAGACGTATTTCAAGGTGGTGGGCGATTGCAGCCTCGTTGCTTTTGCTTGTAGTGGCCGGTAAAATGCTTGACCTGAAAGTGCAATCGCAAGGATCGGGTTTAGTCATTGGTTTTGGGGAATTGGAGCAACCAGACGAATCGATTAACGATGATCTTAAAGTTCAATATGCCCAATTACAGGGAGCCATACAAAGTTTACAAGAACAATTGAATAGTTATGGTGCCCCGGGAGGTGATACGGACGTCAAGCCGGTAAGTCTTTCGGAAAACCAGAAGTTGGCCGGATGGATCGTAAATGCTATGAAACAGGAACAAACTAGTCTGGAAAGCAGACTGGCAAACAAAATTTTGGAAGATCAACAGGTGTATATCCAGGGAGTAGCCCAGGATCTCATGAATTATTGGAACGAGCAACGTAAGAACGACTTACAAATGATCAATAATGGAATGCAACAATTAGTGCAGGCATTGCAATTACCCTCTCAGGATCTCGCTCAATTTGTTAACAATACTCAGCAAAATTATTAACTATGAAATATTGGATTTTACTCTTTCTGCTATCTGCCTACTTCACGGGTACTTTTGGTCAGACAATTGATCAATCTAAAATGGACAAAGACCTCGAAGTCGCCGAAAATATCCTCAGTACACTGCTGAAGCAGTCATCATCAGATGAATTTATGTACCTCTCCAGAGGACAAAAAGTTGAAGGCAATTATCTGGCAAACTATGGAGTAGTCTTCAGTGTGGAGTCCAGTGGGTTTCGTTTTTACAATGTGGAATCGAAAGGCAAGGAATTTGAGTCTGTGGAAATGGCTGTTGCCGGCGAAATAGAGCCCTCAGAGATGGTGATCCAGGCATTCAAAGATTTTCTGGCAGACTATGGAAATCTCATACGACAACTTAAACCCAGTGATAAGATCCTACTCAAAACAGGAGGGAACCGTCATAGCCGTGGAGGCGTAGTCGTTTTCAGCGGGCAAAAGAAAACTAAGATGACCGGAGGGATTAGTGCAGAACTCCATGTCTCGGATTTATCCTCCTATGAGAAGGGCAACATTACCAGAGATGAATTATTGGATAAGATCAAGATAAATGAAGACCTCAACAGTGCGGTCAAAGAACCGCAACTGGAAGTCTTTTCTTCCATGTTGGAAAGGCTGTATGAGGTCGATCTTACCGACACATACTACATGTCCGGTACGCCGGATTACGATCGGCTGGAAAAATTCGGAGTGACCTATTACCTGAAATTTTATTCAAGTCTCATCCATGATAATGACGAGTACTCACTGCCTACCATTGACAAAAAACACGTTAGCAAGGCGGAACGCAATAAGATTGTCGAGGAAATGTATCCTGAATTTCTGAAGACATTTAAACAGAATGTACTTGATTACGGACATATTTTGAAAACGCTTGATCCGGAAGAAATGATTGTCTTCCACATAAAGCTGACCTCATGTGAAGGATGTGATATGCCTGCCGTGATTGATGTTTCTATGAAAAAATCAGTGATCGAAGACTACCGAAATGGAGACCTCACATTAGACCGGGCAATGACAATGATTGAGGTTAAGGATGTCAGTGACTAATATCACCTGCTTACCGCCGAGGTTGAAGTACAGTTGACAAATTGATGACATTATTGGCGACTTTTGGATTTATATTCGTTGTCGTTTAGCCTATGTTGTCTAATATTCACATCCTTACGGTTTCACATAAAGAGTTACCTCTCGACAAGGTGCCGGATTATGGTATCCACTTTCATCATGCCACGGAACTAAAGCAAGGTCTGGAGAAACTCAAGAAGAAAAATAACCTTGAAGAACTTTTTTATCTGAGCACCTGTAACCGGGTGCTCTATCTTTTTGTAACCGAAAAAGGGGTGGATCGGAAATTGATGTCATCTCTTTTTGGAGAAGTTGATTTATCTCCGGTCAAATATCATCATGGCGAGGAAGCCGTATTTTATCTTTTTCAGGTAGCCTCATCCATTCACAGTATGGTTCTTGGGGAAAGAGAGATAATTACTCAGCTTCGGGTAGCTTACGAAGAACAACAAAAATGGGGGATCACCGGTGACAACATCCGGCTGCTGGTCCAGGAGACCATCCGGGCTGCGAAGAAGATCTATGCTTCGACGAAGATTGGAGAAAAACCAGTATCGGTCGTATCGCTGGCAGTTAAAAGTCTGCTGGACTTTAAGATCAGCAATAAGACTCCCATCATTCTGGTGGGTGCTGGGGCAACGAACCAACTTGTTGTGCGGCATCTGACTAAAAAGGGGTTTATCAATATCAGCATTTATAATCGAAGTCTTGCTAAGGCCAAATCCCTGCACAAGGGATTAAATGGATATGCCGGAACGCTTGACGAATTGATCAATCACCAGGAAGACTTTGGATGTCTGATCGCCTGTACCAGTTCACCGCTACCCGTAGTGACCAGATCAATCGCCGATAAAATAAGTAAGGGTAAGATTCAGGAGAAAATTTGGATAGATTTGGGATTGCCTTCTGACATCGAACCTGAAATTCATTATTCATATCCTAAGCAGGTGATCAATCTGAAGGCGCTGCAAAGTAGAGCTAAAGTCAATCTCTCTATGCGGGCAAAAGAGATCAAAAGGGCAGATCTTCTTCTGGAGGATTCCCTTAATGAATTTAAAAAGACGATGCACCAACGCCTTATTGAGCGGGCATTCCGCCATATTCCGACCGAAATAAAAGGGATCAAAGAAAAGGCGATTCACGAAGTCTTTAAGAAAGATCTGGCTACACTTGATTCTCAATCTGTGGATGTAATTTCCCGGATGATGAATTATATGGAAAAGAAATGCATCAGTGTTCCGATGAAAGCAGCAAGGAATTCATCAATTTGAACTTCAGCCACCAAGCATTCGTGTTTTCGTGTCCTAAAAAATGTAATTTAGACAGAAACATCACCGCATGAAAAAGGTATTTCTTATCCTTGGTGCAATGGCATGTCTATCCATTAGTTATTCTCAGAATTTTGATGACGTCATCATCCAAACGACCCGGGTATCAGATCATATTTATATGTTGGAGGGCTCCGGAGGTAACATTGCCGTTTCGATTGGAGAGGACGGACCTTTGATGGTGGATAGTCAATATGCACCATTAAGCAAGAAAATTAGAAATGCCATTGATGAACTATCCGAAAAACCAGTGCATATCCTGGTAAATACACATTGGCACGGAGACCATGTTGGCGGAAATGAGAATTTCGGAAATACGGGAGCCATGATTTTTGCCCATGATAATGTCAGAAAGCGGATGAGTAAATCTCAACTGATGCGTGCCTTTAGCCGGGAAATACCAGCATCACCTGAAATTGCACGGCCTGTCGTTACTTTCTCCGATGAAATGAGTATTAAATGTAATGGGGAGTATCTGATGCTGATTCACGTCGATAGTGCACATACAGACGGTGATGCGCTCATTTATTTTCCTGAGTCCGATGTGTTGCATATGGGGGACACCTATTTTAATGGAAGATATCCATTCATTGATTTATCATCAGGGGGCTCAATTGATGGTGTTATTTCCGCTACGGAAAAGGCACTGTTTGTCGCTGGGGAGAATACTAAAATAATCCCCGGTCATGGAGCGCTTTCTAATCGTAATGAATTAAAGCAATATCAAGACGTTCTGAAAAATTTTCGGCAATCGGTCAAAGAATTGATCGATCAAGGTAAATCTCTCGAGGAAATCAAGCTGTTAAGACCAGGAAAGAACTCGGATGCTGAATACGGTACAGGGTTTATTTCTCCAGAAAGATTTGTTGAAATCGTTTTTGAAAGTCTCACGGCAAACTGACCATTTTCGGGACTATCCTAAGCATAAAATTCCAAACCGATTAATTCTTATATTTAGCAGACACATCTGAAAATTGTCTGTTATATGCTTTCAAAAACATACGCCAGTACCGTTCAGGGAGTTGATGCCAAAACAATAACCGTCGAAGTAAATGCAGGAGGAGCCGTACCAGCTGGAAATCAAAACTTTTACCACCTTGTCGGTTTGCCTGACAGTGCAGTTAAGGAAGGCTTTCAACGCATTGGGGCCGCCATAAAAAACATCGGGTTTAATATGCCCAGATTGCGTCTGGTTGTGAACCTTGCACCGGCAGACATCAGGAAAGAGGGTTCAGCCTATGATCTACCTATTGCTTTGGGGGTGTTGGGAAGTACGGGTCAAATGAATGCTGAAAATTTACCAGAATATATAATCATGGGTGAATTAGCTCTCGACGGCGAATTGAGACCAATCAGAGGTGCTTTGCCAATTGCTATTCAAGCCCGCAAAGAAAAATTCAAAGGCTTTATCCTGCCCAGACAAAATGCACGCGAGGCGGCCATTGTCAATGATTTGAAAGTGTATGGCGCTTCAAATCTCAGAGAGGTAGTAAGTTTTTTCAATGGTGAAGATTCACTTGAGCTTGAAGAGTTGGATACGAGAGAGGAATTTGATGAAAACAACAACCAATACGACGTTGATTTTGCGGATGTAAAAGGCCAGGAGAACATTAAAAGAGCCCTGACCCTGGCCGCAGCCGGCGGACATAACGTGATCCTGATCGGACCTCCGGGCGCTGGCAAAACGATGCTGGCCAGAAGGTTACCAACAATTTTACCTCCGATGGATTTACGAGAAGCACTGGAGACGACCAAAATTCATTCTGTAGCTGGACTGCTCCCGGCAGATACTGGTTTACTAACGGTTCGCCCCTTCCGGTCACCCCATCATACGATCAGTGATGTAGCGCTTGTTGGAGGTGGTTCCAATCCCAGCCCTGGGGAGATCTCTTTGGCTCATAATGGTGTTTTGTTTATGGATGAACTCCCCGAATTTAAACGCACGGTATTGGAGGTCATGAGACAACCACTTGAAGAGAGAAAGGTGACCATTAGCCGGGCAAAATTAAGTGTAGACTATCCCACCGGTTTTATACTGGTGGCCTCGATGAATCCCTGTCCATGTGGCTACTACAACCATCCTGAAAAAGACTGTGTCTGCGCCCCGGGAGTGATTACCAGATACCTCAACAAAATATCAGGACCGCTTCTGGATCGAATTGATCTTCATGTAGAAGTAACTCCGGTTTCATACGATGAATTATCAGATGTGCATGGATCGCAGGAGAAAAGCAGCGATATTATTGAAAGGGTTATTAAAGCAAGAAAGATCCAAACGCAGCGATTTAAAAATGTCGAAGGTGTTTACACCAATTCACAGATGAGTAGTAAGATGGTTCATGAAATATGTGAAATAAATCAAGCAGGAAAAGTGCTTCTGAGGACGGCGATGGAAAAATTACAGCTTTCTGCCAGAGCATACGACCGAATACTTAAGGTAGCCCGAACGGCGGCCGATCTGTCGGGAAGCCCGGAAATAAAAATCGAACATTTGGCAGAAGCAATTCAACTACGGACACTGGACCGGGAAAGTTGGGCCGGTTAATCTGGCATCGCCTCGATTTTGTTTAGCAGCTCTGATGTCTCGGAAAAATCTGCACCCGCCTCTTTTGCCAATTCAATTGCCTTATGCGCATATCTTTCTGCCCGATTCTTTTTATTTCTTTTATAGAATAGAGCAGCCAGAGTATCATTATTGTAATAACTGTCTTCCTTTGAAATTGATTTCTTCGCAATTTTGGTGGCCCACCGCAGTCCTTTTTTGTCATCGATTTTTTCGTAAAAATTCCAGGCTATTGAATTCAATGCATTGGCCGAAAGGTTTTGGTTTTTTTTGACATATTTTCTTGCTTTGTCGATATAGATGTCTTTTTTCCCCAAAACGTCGTAATAATTCAATTCGAAATTGTCATAAAAAGTACCTGCCTTTGAGCTGGGAAATGTATTATTTATTACTTGCTTTACTTCAGCTAGATCCACCTCTTCAATTTCATTGTAATAATGATTTTCAATCAGACTTAGCAGTGTTCCGTCCACCCTTCCTTCACCAAATTCCTTAATAAACAAATGGCGTTTTTCGACAATAAAATTGTAATACGGATCCTGGTATTCTGACACCAGCTGACCAATTATTTCCATATTTCTTCTTGTCGTCCAGGTATCCTGCATCTCCAAATACTGCTTACCAATCTCTTTTGCCCGGCTATCCCCTGCTTCTAACAGCGCGACAGTATAATTATACATGAGATCTTCTGAACGGTCGCCCTCACTATATCTCGCTTCGAGAGCAGGTAATTGTTTATTTGGATCCAGAGCGGTTTCTCCTATTTTTTTAAATCGTTCCGCAGACTGGTAACCCAGACCCTGGTGTATAAGTGCTCCGGCTGAATTTATAAAAAGGAAAGTCGGGTAGCTTCGTACGCCATATCTTTTTGCCACTTCTTCTCCTTTACCTTTTTCCATGTCCAGTTTCAGATTGACAAAATTTTCATTATAAAAATCACCAATAGCTGAATCGGTAAACACCTCCCGATCCATCATTTTGCATGGACCACACCAGGTAGTATATGCATCAATAAAAATGATCTTTTCTTGATCTTTGGCTTTTGTCAAAGCCTTATCAAAATCATTATCAATGAAGTTGATAGCCAGTTCTTCATTCTGTGCAAATAGGACTTGAGATAAAAACAGCAGAAAAAAAAGTACTCGCATTTTAAAATTGATTATGTTGAAATATATGCTGCTACCTGCTGGATTTCTCGATATCAATCTTCATTTCTATGGCAGATAGAAGCTTCTGAATGTGGGGCAACGCTCCGGATTTAGATTCACTGGCAAATTTCAAGGCTTTTTCGGCGTAAATCTTTGACTCCCGATATTCACTACCCAGATATAATAATTGAGCGGCTACGAAACAATTTTGTTCGTTTGCCTGATCCTTTGCTAATTCAACGGCCCAGACAGTAGCCTGGCTGACCAATTTCGGTTGATCTTTTTGAGAATGTAATATATCATTGGCCAACTCAAATTTATTTTCCTTACTCTCTCTGGCGTATTCACTGGCGTATCGCAAAAACATGTCAGGTTGCCGGGTCTTGCTATAGAATCTTAGTCTTGATGCATATTGGAATTTGTCATATTGATCATCAGCATATCTCTTTACTTTGTCGTTTGCTTCTTCCAAAAGATCTACACTGTTAAATTCGATCGCCTTATTGACTGTGGCATTTGCCGCCTTTACTATTCTTTCTGAGACCGTTTCTTTGTCAAACATTTTAATGATATCTCTGCGATTTTCAATGAGAAGATTGAATATCCGTGAATCGACCTCCACCAGGCCATAGAAAATGATCTTCAGGTTCTCCGGAGTTTTGAAATCATTCTGGGTCTGGAGATAATCATTGGCTATCTTCAGGAGAGGCCGATTGCTTTTGGCCAGAGCCTCGATGTACTCCGCCATAAACCCGGGATCCCGTTGGCCTTCTTCATACGCCTTGTCCAGGGATGAACTGACATCGGATTTTGATGCGGCAAATTTTCCCAGGTTGATAAAATTTTTCATATCCATACCACCTACCACCTTGTGCACCACATTCCCCTCGGGATCAAGGAAGAGCAACGTAGGAAAGGCGGTGACCCGGTACTTCCGCTGAAAATCCTTTCCTTCTCCTTTTTCCATGTCTAATTTTAGATTGATAAAAGTTTGATTGTAAAACTCGCCAACCTCATCCTGAGTAAACACCTGAGCCGACATCCTTTTGCACGGCCCGCACCAGGTAGTAAATGCGTCAATAAAAATCAGTTTGCCTTGTTGTCCTGCTACTTCCTTTGCTTCGGCAAGCGTACCGTGAAAAAAATCGATTCCCTTGGCTATGAGAAGTGAATGACCAGAGATAAAAAGGAATAGACAAGTCGCAAAAATCTTCATAAGAGTCGTTTTATATTTTGAAATAACGAATTGTCGACGGTAAAATCGTACAACAAATAGGTGTCAATTTTGTGTTGGCAGTGATCAGAATGATTAATTTCTTGTTAAAATGGTTGGATACTTGCAAAAGTAGCCCTTTTATTACCTTGAGGTACTATTCATTTAATGCATGAAATTCTTATCACCCGAAATTAGACATTTTCATTACCGCGCCGGGTTTGGAGTTGGAATCTCAGAACTTCCTCAACATTCAGATAACCGCAGCTATAGCCAGGTTGTTGATGAAGCCATTGAGGAATCTATACAAAGAATAGAAGTTGAGGAGTTGATGCAGGGATCGCCGGTACGTAATGAAGCTTTCTTTTCTGAGAATAACGATCATGGAATGCAATACATGGAGACGGCTTCCACTCAATTGGATCAGTTAAGGGGTTTATGGATGGATAAAATGATAGGGAATGATGCCTGTCTCGCTGAAAAGATGACCCTTTTCTGGCATACCCATTTCGCTTGCCAATGCAGTACAGAAAGAATAGCCCTGCAATATCTTAATGTGTTACGGAAACACGCCCTGGGAAATTTCAGATCCCTACTTCATGAAGTAGCCAAATCTCCGGCAATGATCATATTTCTCAATAATCTCCAAAACCGGAGGGATCACCCTAATGAAAACTTTGCCAGGGAGCTGATGGAAATCTTTACCATGGGCAGAGGAAATTATTCTGAGACAGATGTGAAAGAAAGTGCGCGGGCGTTCACCGGTTGGTCGGCGGATCGTCAGGGAAACTTTCTCTTCAGAGAGCAAAACCATGATTTTGAACAAAAGACATTTTTGGGGGTATCTGGACGCTTAGATGGTACCGATATTATAGACCTCATTTTGAAACAGCCAGCCACAACATTGTTTCTGGCAAAAAAACTGTATCACTATTTTGTTAGTGAGATTCCAAATTCTGACCATATTCAACGCATTGCCCGGGAAATAAAAGCCCATGATTATGAAATGTCGAAGGTGATGCACTTTCTCTTTACCAGTAGATTTTTTGCAGATCCGCAAAACATTGGAAACCGGATAAAGTCACCAATTGAATTACTGGTACAGGTGGCAAGACTATTTAAAATTGAATACTTGAATCCTACTCAGGTATCTTTTCTGCAGAAGGCGCTGGGTCAGTTGCTCTTCGATCCACCCAATGTTTCTGGATGGGCGGGAGGCAGAAGTTGGATTAATAATTCGACGCTTATGTTGAGACTCAATCTTGTCCGGTACCTGATCAATCGTGAAAGATTTGATCATGCTGTTTCAACGCCTTTGGAGGCGATGGCTACAGGCGAGTCAATCCAAATTGTTGAGATAAAACATGACCATTCGGCGTTATTGGATCGTTTAAGTGGTACCCGTTATGACCGCATGGAGGAGCTGGTGAAGAATTTGTTGCTGGCCACAGATAGTCCAACGCCCTCCATTTCAAAACCCAGAGACTTTCGCGATTTGGACTTTACCTTAGAGTTGGTGCTTAAGGTAGTCTCTTTGCCGGAATTTCAAATGAGCTGAGAAACATGTATAACCGAAGATCATTTTTAAAACAGTCCTTTTTTGCCTCATCCTCTATGATGGTCCCTGCTTTTCTCCGGAAACCATCGTTAAAGGTGAGTAAGGGATCCAGAGATGGCACTATTCTCATAGTAATTCAACTGTCAGGAGGTAACGATGGCCTTAATACAATTGTTCCCTATCGGGATGATGTCTATTATCGTAACCGGCCTGAAATTAATGTTGCTGCATCATCACTGATCAAACTGGATGATCAGCTTGGTTTTAATCCTGCATTAGAACCCTTGGCTAATTTGTTCGATTCCGGAGAAATGTCAATTCTCAACCAGGTCGGTTATCCTAATCCCGATCGATCTCATTTTCGATCGATGGATATCTGGCATACAGGCAGCAGTTCTTCAGATTACCAGCAATCGGGATGGCTCGGCCGCTATCTGGATAGTGAATGTGAGGATTGCAGTCTTCCATACCACGCTATTGAGATCGGAGACAACCTAAGTTTGGCGCTGCATGGGAAACATAGGGATGGATTAGCCATGCGGGGTCCCGAAAAACTACAGAGAGCAACAAACGATTCTTTTCTAAGAGAAGTAGGTCAAAAGTATCGGTCCAGGAGTCAGCATGACCTTGATTACCTTTACAAGACCATGATTGAAGTGCAGGAATCCGCCGCCTACCTCACCCGTAAAGCCCGTACGCATCAATCTGCGTTCACCTACCCCAATCACGAATTTGGCGCGGGGATGAAACAGATCGCAGAATTAATCACCGCTGACACGAATACCAAGATTTTCTATTTGAGTCTTCCTGGTTTTGACACCCACGTCAATCAGAAAGTCAGACAACATAGCCTGCTTTCCCTATACGCAGAAACGGTGAATACCTTTGTACATGATCTGAAATCAAATGGACTATTCGAAGATGTGCTGATTATGACATTCTCTGAATTTGGCCGTAGAGTTGAAGAAAATGGAAGTCAGGGCACTGATCATGGTGCAGCTAACAATTTGTTTCTGATCGGTGACAAATTAAAAATACCCGGTTTCTATAACGACCCGCCTGATCTTAACACCCTGGTAGATGGGGACCTGGCCTACCAAATAGATTTTCGAGCGGTTTACTCCGATATACTCAGGTACTGGCTGGCTACAGATCCGGAGCCTATAATGGGGGTCCAGAAAGCTCTTGAACGCAGGGCAATCTAGCCGGGCGAAATTTATTCCTGTACTACTTCAAAATCAACTTCGCTGCTTACTTCCGGATGCAGATTGAGTTTAGCTTTGTAAGTGCCCAGTTCCTTTACTTCCTCTGTAAGTACAATTTTACGTCTTTCAACCTCGATACCATGCTCTTCCTTTAAGAGTTGAGCGATTTGCACATTGGTCACACTTCCAAAAATCTTCC
Source organism: Saprospiraceae bacterium (assembly GCA_020436835.1). Taxonomy (GTDB): domain Bacteria; phylum Bacteroidota; class Bacteroidia; order Chitinophagales; family Saprospiraceae; genus JABDMH01. The sequence goes on from JAGQWZ010000367.1 coordinate 47,992, forward strand.
CACTCGTACCGGCTTTTGCACCCACCTTGAGGGTAATTTCCTTTAGCTTGTCAGCAATTTCCTGATAGTGATCTTTGAGTTTTGCTTCTTTTGCCGTTTCAATACGCTTCAATTCATCGAGGCGTTTCCGGTTGCTATTATTCGCAATCAGAGCAAATCCTTTCGGAATCAGATAATTACGGGCATAGCCAGGCTTGACATTTACAATTTCGTGCTTATCACCCAGCTTATCTACTTCTTGCAATAAGATAATCTCCATGTCAATAATTTATTTTAAAAGGTCAGCCACATAAGGTAATAAAGCAAGGTGGCGGGCTCTTTTCACAGCGGTAGCCACTTTCTTCTGATACTTCAATGAATTTCCGGTTAACCTCCTGGGAAGTATTTTACCTTGTTCGTTAATAAACTGTTTAAGAAAATCCGGATCCTTATAGTCGATATGCTTAATGCCAAATTTTCTGAAGCGGCAATATTTTTTTGCCTTTAAGCCAATCTTGGGATTGCTGAGAAACTTAATATCATCTCTTGAAGCCATAATCTTTTTAAAATTTTAGATGGGTGAATACACTTACTCTTCCTCTTCCTTGCTTGGTTTGGAACTTTTGGTATTTGATGAGGCACTTTTAGCTTTTGTGTCTACACCAGCATTACCCCGGCCTGATTTTTTCCTTCCGTCTGATTCTTCAGAAACGGTAGCCGGAGCTGATCTCTTTTTACCAATAAGTCCATTGCGCTTGTCCTCATTGTACTTGATTCCGTACTTGTCAAGCTTTACTGTGAGGAAGCGGATGATGCGTTCGTCTCGTCGGAAGGCCAACTCCATCCTTTCAATGATCTGACCAGTTTCAGTAGAAAACTCGATGCCGTAGTATACACCGGTTGTTCGTTTTCGGAGAGGATACGCCAGTTGACGCAATCCCATCTCATCGACATGTACGATCTTACATCCTTCACTTTGAAGGTGGTCGACATATGTCTGTGCTGTCCCTACAATTTCATCGCTGGACAGCACTGGGTCTACGATGAAAGTTACTTCATATTGATTCATGTCAATAAGTCAAATTTTCTAAATGGGCTGCAAATATAGAATTATTCCCTGAAAATCAACTGGTTTTTTCCATCCTTGCACAAGTATGGTATGATCTCAACCATAGTGTTAACCGATTTGACAGATCAAGCCACCGTTTCTCTCTGATATGCTGAGAAATTTAAACGGTTTCTCCACCCGTTTGACAGAGTCTTATCATCAGGTCGTGATAGCATCAACGGTGATCACCAAAGAGATGTCATCATTGATGATTAGATCCGGTGCAGTACCCAGCGCCTTTGATCGATATTTTAGACGCCATAGAGTTCGGTCGATGTTAAATGCCGGAGTTGATACCATGATCTGGTCCCCGATAAAAGAAACGTTAGCAGGAAATGTTATACTTCTGGTGATATTCCTGATCTGTAGATCTCCGGTAATGGTATGTGTTGCCTGAGGTGCTTCTGAGCCATTGATGACTTCGGTTATCAGGAATTTGGCAGTAGGATATTGCTCCACATCAAAGAAGTCTTCAGAACGGAGGTGATTTTCCAATTTGGTTTTTCTTTCACCTTCCAGATCGGTATTCTCTATGGTGTTCATATCGATCAGAAATTCTCCGGTGATCAACGTACCATTCAATACCGTAATGCTGCCCGACTTGACATGAACTGTGCCCAGATGCTGTCCACCGATTTTGCTGGCGGTCCAATTAATCACTCCTTTTGACACGTTCATTGTTTCAAGATCTCGACCGGCAGGTAGGGTCGCCGCTTCCTGAGTTTCTGCTACTGTTGGTTCCGTAGATTCATTTTTATCCGGAACTGTAGAACTATTATTTTGGCAAGAGAGGAAGATCAATAAGACCAGCAGATTGTAAAGATTCATATCGACTTGGTGTTAATATAAAGGGCAAATTTAGGACAAAGCTAACAGTTTAAGCGAATTCATATGACAGATTTTACTCAAGTGTAGCGACTAAGAAATGTTTTCAATGTAGGACAAGATCTCGTCCAATCCGTCGAAGGTAATCCAGTTTTTACGGCTCTTTATTTGTTGCCGGCTAATCTGTATTCCCGAGAGTAAGATGGTACTGTTACGGCAATGGAGAGACAATCTTTCCAGATAGTCTTTCACCGATGCCTTGAAATTTCCCTCATTGATCAGCGTGAAGATATAGTCCGGCTGATGTATATCACTTGCTTGTATGAGATCGTCGAGGGAAATGTTTCTGCCCAGATTAACCACCTTAAAGTTACCTTCCCGAAGTAGGAAATGGATGAAAAGGGTGCTTAATTCATGTTCTTCCCCTTCCGGCAAATAGACGATGATCGTTCCACGAGGCTTGGCAGGATGGGGAAGGCTGTCAATAGCTACATAGATCTTCTGCTTGATCAGGCCAGCGATATAGTTCTCCTGTACGGGCATGACGCTACCCGTCATCCAAAGAACATTGAGCCGGTTTAGGAAGGGGAAAATCACTTTCATCATAGTTTCCTTGAAACCATGTTTTTCAATCCTTTGCCGGATGGTCGCATCGAATTTCTCCTCATCCAGTTCTAACATGGACAGGGTCAAAGTATCCGATTGCAGATCGGTATCCACTTTCTTTTCGGAGATTTCTAATACAGCTTCTCGCATCTGGGACTGTGACATACAGGCGATTCTGCTGATTTTATAACCATGACGATTCAAAAGCGCCGCATTCAACAGCATCTTGACATCCTTATCCAAATAAAATCGAATATTGGTGTCGGTTCGTTGAGGATTAAGCAAACCATAGCGTTTCTCCCACATTCTTATCGTGTGAGCTTTAACCCCCGACAAAGTCTCTAAATCTCTAATCGAATAAACGGCCACCTTTGCGTTGAATGTAAATTAGCTTGCTGCGAAAACCCGGCACACCTGATATCTGCCAGGATTACACAATCAATCATTAAACTAAAATCGGCAAAATTTGTTTTCAATCCCATGGCTTCTGATGAGAACAAGACGATCAATAGAATACGGCAATTGTTAATTTCGTTTCTCTAAAGGTGGATAAAGTCACTTAGGTTTTGCTCTTACAAAATCCATCCATGCAAGGGACTGGACCCATTTTATAAAGGAAACTAAATGTCTGTTATGAGAATTGGTATTGTCTGTTATCCCACATTTGGTGGGAGTGGAGTGGTAGCTACCGAATTGGGTTTAGGTCTGGCGAAGAAAGGTCATCAGGTTCATTTCATAACCTATAAGCGCCCGGCGAGACTTTCCGTCTTTCATGAAAACATTTATTTCCATGAGGTGTCACAGGTAAATTATCCCCTCTTTGAATATGAACCTTACGACACCTCTCTGACCAGCAAATTAGTCGATGTAGTCAAATACGAAAATCTCGATCTATTGCATGTACATTATGCCATACCCCATGCAACGGTAGCCTATATGGCTAAGAAGATTTTACTTCAGCAGGGTAAGTATCTACCGGTAGTGACCACGCTCCATGGTACTGATATCACGCTGGTAGGCATTGACCATAGCTTCGCACCCGTCGTAGAGTTCAGCATTAATAAGAGTGATGGTATCACTGCGGTATCACAATTTTTGAAAGACAAGACGGAGGAATATTTCAATATCGAAAAGGATATAAAGGTGATTCACAACTTTATTGACTTTACAAGATTCAAGAAAGTCGATAAAAATCATTTTCGGAAAGCAATAGCACCCAATGATGAAAAAATCTTGATGCACATTTCAAATTTCCGAAAAGTGAAGCGAGTTCAGGACGTCATCAGGGTATTTAAGAAAGTCCAGGATAAAATGCCTGCCAAGCTCTTGATGATAGGCGATGGACCCGAAAGACAGAATTGTGAAGAACTCTGTCGAAGTATGGGAATATGCGGCGACATACGTTTTTTAGGTAAGCAGGATGCGATTGAAGAATTGTTGGCGGTCACTGATTTATTTCTCCTTCCATCCGGTAACGAGAGTTTCGGATTGGTTGCCCTGGAAGCGATGGCCTGCGAGGTACCGGTTATTTCGTCCAACGTAGGAGGTATTCCGGAAGTGAATATTGAAGGCGTGACCGGTTTTCTCAGTGATATTGGGGATGTTGAAGCTATGTCAGCCAATGCGATCAGAATTCTTGAAAATCCGGATATGTTAGCTAAATTCCGGGCTAATGCGCTGGCCCAAGCAAAGAATTTTGACATTGAAATCATTCTGCCTCAATATGAGGACTATTATTTGTCTATTCTGGAGCACACCCGGCATCAGGTAGTGTAAGACATCAGTTGACCAGCATTATTTTGGTAACGGCGGCATCCGGATCAATGAGGTTTTCAACGGCGGCACTGAAAACCAGGTAAACTCCTGAAGCTACCTTCCTGCCCCGGAGATCCCGGCCATCCCAGATTGCCTGACCACCTTTTGCTGACGTTTCGTAGACGATCAATCCACTTACATCAGTGATTTTTACATTGGCATTTTCCGCCAACCCCTTGATTGCAATGGGACCATTGTAGTTGGGTCTGACCGGATTTGGAAATACAGTGATCTGACTTTGATGAAACAATCCTCCTTCGACCGCCTCTCCCCGGAAAGATTGAACTCCCCGGTTCGTCGCAATGAACACTTCACCATTTCCTTGATCAATTGCAATATCAATGATGCCATTATCGAATAAAGGTGAATTTCTGACATTGAATGCGTGAATCTGGGTTTCAATATCAGCACTTTGTACAAATACACCATTATTGGTACCAAACCACTTTTGATTGGCACCATCGACCGCTATCGCCTTTATGTTTTCTTCGCCCAGTAATTCTCCGGCGATCCCGTTTTGATCAACGAGCGGACGGTTGCCACGGCAATTATCTTCAAAAGGAAAACTGCCACAGTTAAAAAAAACTACTCCCTCCGTCGTGCCAACCCACATACCACCGTCTTTGTCTGCGGCCAGGTCATTAATTGCATTTACGGTCAAGGCCGAGTTTGTAGAATTAAATAAACGGTACTGATCATCGCTGGTAGAGAGAGGGTCTTCTCCGCTGTCATAGAGCACCAGACCTACGCCACCGACGGATATCCATTTATATCCGGCAACATCGACCGCGATATGTTCAGGATTCGTTGAAGTCGGTAAGGAAAAATTCATCCATTCTCCCTCTTTGCTATAGACCGAAAGTGGTCTCGGAGCATCATGATTAAGAATCCAGAGATTACCATCCTTATCGAAAGTCATATCGGTAATCCGGTTACGATCGGGATTGATCACACTGTTCTGTAAACTGGAGTTGTCCTTATCAAAGACCTGAAAAGAACCATCCTTATATTGGATGAGGCCATCCCAGAATGTACCAACGTATACGGTACCATCGCTGGAGACTTCTACTGACAGAAAGTCCCGCATGTCTTTTTGTTCCAAAATCTCCACATTGTCCTTGTTATAAGATTTCCAACTGCCATCCTCATTGGTATAAAAGCCCTCGGTACGAAACAGATATCCATAGTTGATCGTCACCCCTCCAGTCGCAACGTAGAGATTTTGGTTGTAAGTGGCGATTTCTGAAGCATTATGTGTGGGTGGACGATCAGGAATAATTGTTCTGCAGTCGCCGGTGAAGTTCTCACTATATTTGTAACCTCTCCCTTCATCCGCATACCATACTCGTTCCTGTTCATCAATGACTGCATCGACAGTCTTCGTACTGCAGTTGTTGACCGATCTCTTCCCACCATCATCCTTTAAAAGAATCTTCTTTGCATTACACCCATTTTCACAAACCCAACCGGTCAGTATGCCTTCTGATCCTTTCAGCGCAAATTGAAAACTGAAACCGGCTTCACGATGAATAAATTCGAAGCGGGCATCATTTCTTCGATATAATTCTTCATTTACTCCGGCATATAAAACGCCGTCGATTAATTCCAGTTTACTTGCGCTGTGATTCTCCGGCAGACCCTGAGCAAATCCCAACCTTTGCCACTCACCAAAATCAGCAAGATTGTTTTCCTCACGCTCTTCTATTTCATAAATGCCTTGATCGGTACTGATAATCAGGTGATTATTCTTTTCGACAATACTTCGAACCGGGGTATTCGTAAACGTTGTGAAACCAAATTCCCTGGATTCAATATCAAGTTGTACCACACCAAATCCACAAGCGAGATAAGCATAGGGTGATTGCACGAAAATATCATAGACCGTGCGATCTTCAACGATCTGGGTATTTGCCCTGATTTGATTCAGATTTACAATCTCATCTTCGAATACCAAATCTATGTTGCTATTCTGGTAGATTACGATCAGGACTTCTTCCGTCTCATCGTATTCAAGGACCTGGATCCCGATATCATGCAAACCCTCAACCTTTGAGAAGTATTCGAGGCTTAAGTCCTCTTTATTTATTTTCATCAAAGCCCACTGGGTACCATAGTAGACCGCATCTGGACTTTGGGTAACACTGAGACCATAACGGTAGGGTAAATATGATCTCCAGCTACCAATTCGTTGATTTGACTGACTAAAAACGCAGGTGGATAAGAAGAGAAATAGAAATGTACTCAGATACCTACTCATACTCTTGACTTGAATGATTCAAAGCACGCCTTTGGGGTTTAAGAAAATATTATGAACGGTACATAGTACTTCCTTCTAAATATTCATATACGGAATCGGGCACCATATATTGTACAGATATACCATTTCGAATGCATTCTCTGATATAGGTGGATGATATATCCAGTAAAGGGAACTCCTGTAGTATTTTTATTTTCGAACTACCGGACTTAATCATTGTCTCAAAACCTTGTCTTTGGTAGACATAGATTTCGTAATTGTCTGTGATTTGCTGATAGTTTTTCCATTTGGAAAGCGTCGCTAAGTTATCCCCCCCCATGATGAGGACAAATTCATGTTGAGGGTGTTTTTCAGTGAGATATGCCAGTGTGTCGATCGTATAGGATGGTTTAGGTAGATTGAATTCAATGTTAGAAGCTTTAATGCGGGTATTGTCTCCGATTGCCAGGTTAACCAAATGCAACCGGTCAAAATCATTTGCCAACGATGCCTTTCTCTTCAAAGGATTATGGGGACTGACAATCATCCAAACCTGAGTCAAGTCGGTTAAACTGACAATCTGGTTAGCGATGATCATATGTCCGGTGTGTACAGGATTAAATGACCCAAAAAACAATCCAACCTTCATCTACATAGGGGATTTCTCCTTTACCGGCTCAGCATAACCGGCATGACCAACATCAACAATTCTTCGTCATCCGGACTTTCTCCCGGGAGCAAAATGCCTGCCTTATTTGGAGTGGAAAGCTCCATGATCACTTCATCCGTGTCCAGGACGTTGAGCATTTCGATTAGGAATTTGGCATTAAATCCGATGGTGATAGGATTGCCTTTATATTCGCAAGTTAACTGTTCTGTTGCTTCATTTGAAAAGTCCAGATCCTGAGCTTCAATAGTCAGACTTCCCTCGTCAATATTGAGAATTACCTGATTTGTTGTCTTATTGGCGTAAATGGCAATTCGTCGCAGTGAATGCAGAAAATCAGTGCGCGTTGCGGTCATCACATTCGGATTGTCCACCGGAATGACGGCATTATAATTGGGATATTGGGCATCAATAAGTCTACAAACGAGGCTGTGATCGCCAAAGCTGAAAAAGGCATTAGATTTATTAAATGAAATCTCCACCTGTCCGGAATCCGGCAATGCATTTCGAAGTAGACTCAAGGACTTCTTGGGTATTATAAATGATGTATTGACATCACCTTCGATCCCCGAGAAAGTATATTTAACCAATTTATGAGCATCTGTCGCGACGAACGTAATCTTGCTGAAATCGATGCTGAGATAAACTCCCGTCATTGCTAAGCGCAGTTCGTCGTTGCTGGTGGCAAAGGTTGTCTTTACAATCGCCTCATGGAGTAGATGAGCACTTAGAGACACCGTTTCAGTACCATCTGGCTTGGGAATCGTAGGAAAATCTTCTGCATTATCTCCGGATAACTTATATTTTCCGTAAGAAGAGGTGATCTCTATACTGTTTTTACCCTCATCGACTTCAACCGTAATGGGCTGTTCAGGCAAAGCCTTCAAAGTGTCAAACAGGATTTTTCCGGGGATCGCAATAGCTCCGTTTTTATCTGAAATGACGTCAACGGTGGTGGTGATGGATGTCTCCAGATCCGTGGCAGAGATCGTCAGCGTATTGTCGTTGATCACAAAGAGAAAATCCTCCAGAATAGGTACGACGGTATTTGAACCAATGGCTCCATTCGCCAGTTGAATCTTCCTTAATAGATCGGCAGAAGAGATGCTGAATTTCATATGGTTGAAACGTTACTACTGTGCAAAAAAGTAGAATAAATTACTAGGTGACAAAAGTAAATGATTCCCCCTCATTTTTTAAACTTAGCGGCCCTTATTTAAAAAATGAGTTATACGTTATTATTTTTTCCAGATGACTGATCAAAGACCACCATTATTTCAGGTAGCGCAGATTAATTTTCCCACCCCAGATATCAGCCTATTGGCCAATGGCCTCAAGGTTTACATGATCGAGGGGGGTAGTCAGGAGGTATGCAAACTCGACTTCATGTTTCTGGCAGGAAGGCCCTTTGAGCATAAGCGATTGACAGCGGCAACTATGGCGGGCGTGCTTAAGGAGGGATCTGAAAAGTATACCGCTGCCACCATTGCCGATATGGTAGATCAGGCAGGAGCTACTATGTCTTCACCCTTTTCTTTTGACCACATCAGTCTTCAGCTTAGTTGCCTGAATAAATATGTAGAAGAGCTTTTACCTCTCATGATAGATGTGCTCAGGCGTCCAGCATTTGACAAGCATGAAATTAGCCTGTTCAAAAAAAGGACAGAACGGCGTCTCGCAGTTGATCTTTCCAACAACGAAGTAATCGCCTATCGAAAAGCCACTGAACAGTATTTTGGCCCCCAGCATCCCTATGGATACAACAGTGAAATTACTTTGTACCGGGACGTTAATCGCGATGATCTGAAGTTACATCACGAACACTATTTTCGTCCCAATCATGCGATCCTTTTTATGGCGGGACGTATTCCTCCGGCGTTGGTGGATAAAATCAATACAATGGTAGAGAGCTGGGAAGAGGGTCAACCTTCTAAGCATCCGATCATGCCGGAAATAGCTGTGCCGGTTGCGAACAGGATTGAAGAAGACATGGGCAAGTCTCAAACCGCCATTCGTGTTGGCCGAAGACTATTTAATCGGAACCATCCCGATTGGCCTGCAATTTTTGTGATGAACACGGTACTTGGAGGATATTTTGGTTCCCGACTGATGAAGCATTTACGCGAGCAAAAGGGGCTGACTTATGGGGTACACAGCACCGTTGAATCTTTGCGTTACGACGGTTACCTAAGTATATCCCTGGAGACAGAGAGAAAATACGCCAGGAGAGCTTTAAAGGGCATTTATCAGGAGATTGAAATATTGCAAAATGAATTGGTGCCTGTCAACGAGTTGCAGATGGTCAAGAACTATTTGGGGGGATATTTGCTCAGTCTGATGGATGGACCTTTGCAGACACTGGAAGTACTCAAAAATAACCTGGCTGAAGAGAGCCCTTTTGACTTTACCACTTCGCTTTTGAAGCAAATTGCATCAATACGGGCAGATGATATCCGGCAAATGGCTCAGAAGTATCTGGCGAAAGATCTTCTCAGTGAAGTAATAATCTACTAAATCAGTTGAATACCAACACATTATAAATTAGTAATATTTGTAAAAACCATATATTTAAATAGTCAATAAAATTTTCCTGATTTAAATAAAATTAGTTTCTTTTGCGAAGCTGGTATAGGCTTTGCTTACGCATAGGCATGATTAATCGCTTGAAATGAAATTTTTCAATTTTTTCACACAAGAATTGGCTATTGATTTGGGTACGGCAAATACCCTTATCATTCAGGATGAGGAGATTGTGGTGGAGGAGCCATCGATTGTGGCCATTGATCGAAGAACAGGTGAGACCATTGCCGTGGGATCTCGTGCTATGCAAATGCATGAAAAGACCCATGAGCATATAAAAACCGTCCGACCCTTAAAGGATGGAGTTATTGCCGATTTCCAGGCAGCTGAAAATATGATCGAAGGGATGATCAATATGATTGATCAGAAAAGGAGATTTTTCACTCACATGAAGATGGTTATCTGTATCCCTTCCGGAATTACCGAAGTGGAAAAGAGAGCAGTTTTCGATTCGGCGGATCATGTGGACAGCAAGGAAACCTACCTTATCTATGAGCCCATGGCTGCTGCATTGGGAATCGGGCTTGATGTAGAAGAACCGGTGGGAAACATGATCATTGATATTGGAGGCGGTACTACAGAAATTGCGGTAATTGCCTTGTCGGGAATCGTCTGCGAACAATCCATCCGCACTGCCGGTGATGAATTTACGATGGATATCATCGACCATCTGAGAAGAAATCATAATCTTCTGATTGGGGAACGTACAGCCGAAGTGCTGAAGATCAACGTGGGATCTGCAGCCACTGAGCTGGATAATCCTCCGGAACCTTTTGCTATAAACGGAAGGGATCTGCTGACAGGAATACCCAGGCAGGAAACAATAACCTATCAGGAAATAGCGGAAGCACTGGATAGCAGTATTAGCAAGATCGAAGAAGCAATCTTAAAGGCCCTTGAAGTTACACCTCCTGAATTGGCTTCCGATATCTATAAGACGGGCCTTTACCTGACCGGAGGTGGAGCACTGCTTCGCGGACTCCGGAAAAGAATATCTCTCAAAACAAAACTTCCGGTCACCGTAGCTGATGATCCTCTGCGTGCGGTTGTACGTGGAACCGGCTTAGCCTTACGAAACACAGACAAATACTCTTTCTTGATCGATCGTAAAAGTGTGTAAATAAGGGTAGTAATTACTCATGCAAAACATCCTCTTTTTTCTTTACCGGTACGGCTATGTACTCCTTTTTCTTCTTTTACAGGTTTTTTGTGTCAATCTGGTAGTACGTTTTAACCCCTACCAAAAGGATATATTTATTAAGTCCTCCGGAGCCGTCTCGGGTTGGTTGCTGGATAAGTATGATGGAGTCGTCCAATTTTTTAATCTGTCAAATGTAGCGGAGGACCTCGCAGAAGAGAATGCCCGGTTACGCACCCAGGCATTGACATTTCAGGAAATCTATGGACCGGCATCCAGTCACTCCGATTCAAACCGGACCCAGCAGTATACGATGATTGCTGCCAAGGTTATTAATAACTCCATTGCCAAGTTGGATAATTACTTTACATTGAATGTCGGCGCTCGAGATGGCATCGAGAGCGGACTGGGAGTCATCCAGACGGATGGGATCATGGGTGTGATTACAGATGTCAGCAATCGCTATTCTCGCGGTATTTCCTTATTACACCGGGATCTCAAGATCAGTGTCTCAATCCAGCGAAATAATTTCTTTGGAACCCTTTCCTGGACGGGAGGAGATCCAAAAAAAGCTAAACTGGGTGACATACCGAAACATGCGGACCTCGCCCCTGGAGATGTCATTGTCACCAGTGGTTTCAGTGCACTTTTCCCCCAGGGAATCACCGTTGGCAAAATCACTAACTTTGAGCTGAAACAAGGCAGTAATTTCTACGACATTGATGTGGAATTAACCAATGATCTTTCCCAGGCTCACTATGTGTATGTCATCAAAAACCTTCATGCGCGTGAACAGATTGAACTAGAGAGTCAAAACAACTGATATGGAAAGTCAAATAGTACGTAATACTTTCCGGTTTATCTTGCTCTTGTTGATCCAGGGACTGATTCTATATCGCGTAAATCTCGGTGGTCCGGGCTTCAATTACATTCACATCCTGATTTATCCCCTCTTCATAATGTTATTTCCGGTACAGACGAGTAAAGTCTTACTCATCCTGTTGGGATTCTTGATTGGGATATCCGTTGATGTATTTTATGACTCACCTGGATTACATGCCAGCGCATCCGTATTTACTGCCTTTATCCGGCCATTCGTTTTATCCGCAATTGAACCCCGAGGAGGCTATAAAATAAATTCGGTACCAACAAAACATCAGTTTGGCTTCAACTGGTTTGCCAAATATGTCAGTATCTTACTGGTTTTACATTTAATCTGGTATTTCAGCCTGGAAGTATTTCAGATAACTCAGATATTGAAGGTCTTTCTAAAGACTATTGTATCTTTTTTTGCGTCCTTATTGTGTATATGGCTTTACGTAATCATTTTTAATCCAAAGGGTTGATATAAGTCCGGCATGGAAGATCGCAGCTACATAATAAGGGGAATAATCATCGTCACTGGCTTGTTGATGCTTCTCCGCGTAGCCTACATGCAGATCTTTGATGAATCCTACCGGGTAAAGGCAGATGCGGCAACCATTGAAAAACAGGTGATTCAACCTTCCAGAGGCCTGATCTATGACCGGAATCGAAAGCTCATGGTCTTTAATCAACCAATATACGATCTCTACGTAACGGCAAACCTGGTCAATCCGGAAATGGATACCGCCAAATTATGCCGGATACTAAGCATCGACCGGCAGACTTTCCTAAAGAACATACAGAAGGATTTCAATGATATCCGGTATTCCCGCAATGTGCCCTTTCTGTTTATGGATAAGATCGATCCGGTCGTCTATGCCCAACTTCAGGAGGTTTTACATGAATTCCCGGGATTTATCTCAAAAGTAAGAAGTGTGCGTGGCTATGAATTTCCTTATGGGTCGCATGCCTTGGGATATATTAGTGAGGTAGATCAGCAAATCATAGATTCCAGGAGTGGTTATGAACGAAGGGATTATTACGGCGTAAGCGGTATGGAAGCCACCTATGAAGCCTACTTAAGGGGTGAAAAAGGGATGGAGTTTCAATTGAAGGATAATTTTGGGCGTAAAGTAGGATCCTATGAGCAGGGTCAGCGAGATGCTTTGGCGACCTCGGGACTTGACCTGATCACCTCTATTGATATAGAGCTTCAAGGCTATGCCGAACAGCTCCTGAGGGGCAAGATTGGTGGTATTGTTGCAATCGAGCCCGCTACCGGAGAAGTACTTGTTTTAGCCAGTAGTCCATCCTACCATCCACAATCCCTGAGTGTAAGTGCCAACCGGCAAAAAACGTTCAGTGTCTTGCAGTCCGATACGCTGAAGCCATTCTTCAACCGGGCTTTACAGGCAAAATATCCACCGGGTTCTATATTTAAACCGGTCCTGGCACTTATCGGTCTGCAGGAAGGGGTAATTACCGTAGACCGGTATATAACCTGTACCGGTGGTTATGTATATAAATCATTCCGTTGGGGATGTCATGCCGCACCGGGAGTCCGTAACGTTGTGAGGGCCATTCAGGAGTCCTGTAATACGTACTTTTATACTATTTATCAGGACCTGGTAAACATCGGCGGTTTTGAGCACCCCGAAATCGGACTGAACCGGACTGCCGATTATTTACACCAATTTGGGCTGGGAAGCACCTTGCAGATTGATTTGCCACAGGAACAAGGAGGGTTTATTCCGGACAGTGACTACTACGACGATCTCTACGAAGATAAGGGAGACTGGCGCAGTACCTATATCATCTCCAATGCGATTGGCCAGGGAGAAATCGAGCTTACCACCCTGCAAATGGCGAATCTTGCGGCGGTGATTGGCAATCGCGGCTTCTACTATAAGCCCCATATAGTGAGGGGGTTCAGCGACCCTTCTATTCCATTGGAAAATGAATATCTCACACCTAAGAGAGTCAAAATTGATGATAAACATTTCGACCCGGTTATAGAAGGAATGTCACGTTCTGTCAGCATGGGCACCTCCCGAGCAGCCCAAATCAGAGACGTTGAAGTCTGTGGTAAAACCGGAACTTCAGAAAACCCTCATGGAAAGGACCATTCCGTTTTCCATGCCTTTGCTCCTCGACAAAATCCCAAAATTGCCATAGCCGTATTTATCGAAAATGGTGGGTGGGGCGGATCCTATGCTGCTCCAATTGCCAGTCTTATCATCGAGAAATACCTCAAAGGAGAGATCGATCCTTCCCGGTTGTGGTTGGAAGAAAGAATGATGGAAGTGAACCTTCTCGCGGGAGAATGATCTGAAACGCCTGTCCTGACCCGTCCGATATGACATCCTTTACATTTTGGCCGGATAGAATAATTATTTTTACAAAATGATAATTTCTGCAATTGCTGCCATGTCCCGAAATCGAGTGATCGGAGTGGAAAATGATCTCCCCTGGCATTTACCTGCTGACATGAAATATTTTATGAGGACCACGCGGGGGCATCATGTGATCATGGGCCGAAAGACCTTTGAGTCGATGGGAATACCATTGAAGAACCGAACCAATATAGTAATCACCCGGGACCTCTTTTACACTGCTTCCGGAATCCTGGTCACCCACTCGCTAAATGAAGCACTGGAGATACCAAGATCAAATGGTGAAGATGAAGTTTTTATCATCGGAGGAGCAGAAATCTATAAACTCTCTCTTCCCATATTAGACCGGATCTACCTGACTGAAATCGAGCTGAAAGTCGAAAAAGGAGATGCATTTTTCCCGGAATTTTCCACCAAAGAGTGGCAGCTGGTAAGGGAAGAGAAACATCAACCTGACGCCAAAAACCAATATACCTATACTTTCAAAATCTTCGAAAAACAAAACCATTGAACCATCTGGATGAACGAATAAATATCAGTGAGCAACTGCTCTATTACGTATGGCGATTAAAAAATTTTGATCTCACAGCATTGAAAACCACAACCGGTCAGGAAGTTCAAATCATCGACTTTGGACAGCGCAATGTGGATTCAGGACCGGATTTTCATCAGGCGAGAATTAAAATAGATAACCAATTGTGGGTTGGACATGTTGAAATGCATGTAAAGTCGAGCGACTGGAACAGGCACCGGCACCAGGAGGACAAAGCTTTCCAAAATGTAATTCTGCATGTCGTGTATGAGGAGGACGAAATAATAACCCTTCCTAACGGAGAAGAGATGGCATGCCTCGAATTGAAAAATCGGATTGCCCCGGGTATTCTACGGCATTATCGCTACTTGATGCAGGCCCAGGCCTGGATTCCCTGTGCAAGAAACGAGCGCGTAATTTCAGGTCCTGCCTTACGAGCCTGGTATGAACGGGTCCTGGTAGAACGGCTGGCAAACAAAACAAACAGAATTAGTCAGGTATTGGAGAAAACCGAACAGGATTGGGAAGAAACATTTTATCGGCTACTGGGGCGAAATTTCGGATTTAATGTAAATGCGGATGCTTTTGAAGCCTTGCTGATCTCGTTACCGAGAAAGATTTTATTTAAGCATAAAGATAAATTACTACAAATAGAAGCCTTGCTATTTGGTCAGGCAGGCCTTCTGGATGAAAGCTACGAGGATGATTATGCCAGGGATCTTAAAAGTGAATATGAATATTTACGGAGGAAATATTCGCTGATACCAATTCAGTCCCATTTATGGAAATTTATGAGGATGAGGCCGGCTAATTTTCCCACTATTCGACTCGCCCAGTTTGCTGTTCTATTTTATAAAACCGCACATTTATTTAGTAAAATGCTGGCAGCGAAATCAGTCAAAGAAATTCATCATATGTTTGAATCAGATGTTTCCGGATACTGGAAGAGTCATTATACCTTTGACAAGAGTTCGGATAAAAAATCTAAAAAACTAGGTAAAAATTCTATTGAGCTAATTCTTATAAATACAGTAGTGCCTTTTTTATTTCGATATGGTCAGGTCCACATGCAACAACATTTGATTGATAGAGCCATTTCCTTTTTGGACGATTTGCCAGCAGAAAAAAATCAAATAATTAAGCACTTTCGATCTCTAAGTTTTCCCGTAAACAGCGCACTTGATTCGCAGGCATTGCTGCAATTAAAATCAACATATTGTGATAGCAGGCGCTGTCTCGACTGTGCGATTGGAAATTCAATTTTGAAGTCCTGATATGATACAGACTTTTTTGTTTAGAGTTTTGATGGCACCTTTCGCCTTGTTATATGGGGCGGGTATATATCTGCGAAATCTATTCTATGAAATTGGTATTTTAAAAGAGGTTAGTTTTAATCTGCCGATTATCTCTGTTGGAAATCTTACCGTAGGTGGTACAGGTAAAACACCACACATCGAATACCTGGTAAGCTGGTTGTCTGAATACCTCAACCTTGCCGTTTTGAGTAGAGGATATAAAAGAAAAACAAAAGGATTTCTGGAAGTCACCCAAAGAAGTAATGCAGATTTAAGCGGCGACGAACCACTGCAATACAAAAGGAAGTATCCCGGTGTAGGGGTTTATGTTTCGGAAAGCAGAGTCCTGGGAATCCCTAAAATAATGTCCCTGCGACCAGACATCCAGTTGGTCTTATTGGATGATGCTTTTCAACACCGTGCAGTTAAACCGGATATCAATATTCTATTGACTGAATATAATCGTCTTTTTACTTCCGATTTCCTTTTACCGATGGGTAGGCTGAGGGAGTGGAGAAATGCTTCCAAACGTGCAGACATGATCATTGTCACCAAATGCCCCCATAATCTGACCGATACAGATAAAGAAAAGGTTAGAAATAAGATAGAATTAAGAAAGAGACAACAATTGTATTTTACGTCCTACCAATATAGTCCTTTGTATCATCTGCTCTATCCTCAGATTCAGGTAAAACTGCAGGCAAACATGCATGCATTAGTGATCTGTGCCATTGCAAATACCGATTATTTACTGGATTACTTAGAAACACAGGTAGAATCAGTCCAGGTTTTGGAGTATGAAGACCATCATGATTTCAGCAGCTATGAAATCGCTCAACTAAAATCCCAGTATGAAGCCATCGAGGAACAGAATAAAATAATTATCACTACTGAAAAGGATGCAGTCAGGTTGGAAAAGCATTTTCATTATTTGAGAAAGGAGGAAATTCCTGTGTTCGTATTACCTGCGCAGGTCCGTTTCCTCGAGCGAGAGGAAGATTTTCAGGATTATATCAAACAATATTTGTTGGAATTTAAATCGTGACCAATTGCTAAAGCGAGCTATATTAATCGGTCTTTTTTTACGAATAGCAGCAAATGCTTTTTCTCAAAGCCCCTACCTGCCCTTAAACGATATTCCCTATCACTGGCTGGACCGGCTGGATGTAATTTATTCCAATCCAACAAATCTGCATTTGTCACTTAAAGGTGTCGCTCGAAAAGATGTTGCCGCCATGGCGCTGGCGATCGATTCTCTGTATCCGGAAGTACCCGAAACCACATACGCTGATCTGCAGTGGTTGGTTGATCAAAATAATGATTGGGTGAATCGTAATACCCGTTCTGTGGCTCAAATGCAACTCGTTGACAGTTCAAATTTGTTTTATGGATATGAGGAAAGCGCTGAACAGAAAGTGATAATTCCCCAGGAAAGCAGGAGGACAGTCTTAAAGCATTTTTACAAAACCCCAGCACATTTATTTGAAGTAAATACCGGAGATTTTACCCTCCGGATTAACCCCTTGTTAAATTTCAGATTAGCGGGAAATAACAATGATGATCAACTTCTGTTCGAAAACCAAAGAGGGATCAGTATCCGGGGTGCAATTGATTCCAAGGTTTACTTCCATACGGAAATTCTGGAAAGCCAGGCGCGATACCCTGCGTATGTAAATGAATTTCGAAGTAAATATTCTGCTGTACCGGGAGCTGGATTTTATAAGTCATATGTCAGTAACATATTTAGCATCGATGATGGTGTCGATTTCCTGCTGGCCAATGCATATGTTGGAACAAACATATCTAAGCACGTTCATCTGGAATTGGGGCATGGCAGGCATTTTATTGGAAATGGGATCAGATCTCTTTTCTTATCGGATTTTTCCACAGACTATTTCTATCTGAAACTAAATACCAGGATCTGGAAATTTCATTATCAAAATATATTCGGAGAGCTATTACAGGAGCGAAGAGGGAGGGGAGATATGCTTTTACCAAAAAAGTATTTTGCCGCACATTATCTCAGTTTGAATATCCGCCGGAATCTTTATGTCGGACTATTCGAAACCGTGGTCTTTGCCCGGGAAAATCAATTTGAACTACAATATTTAAATCCGGTTATTCTGTACCGAACTGTCGAAGGAGCCATCGGGAGTCCCGATAATGTATTACTCGGCATAGATCTCAAATATAATCTTTGGCGGAAATTGTCTCTGTACTCGCAGTTCATACTGGATGAATTTAAGATTGGAGAGCTAAGGGCAAGGAGTGGATGGTGGGCCAATAAGTATGCGTTTCAAATAGGTCTGAAGGTATTTGACCTATTTGACATCTCTCATCTGGACGCACAATTTGAATATAACGTATCCCGTCCCTACACGTATTCCCATCGAACGGGTGTGGCAAATTATAGCCATTACAGTCAGAGTCTGGCTCATCCACTTGGAGCTAATTTCCGTGAGGGCTTGTTTCGTCTTCGGTACCAGCCAAATGAGAAATGGTTTTTTATTTTACGTGCCGTTACCATGCACCAGGGTGAAGACCAGGATACATTAAACTACGGGTCTAATATTCTGCTACCCAATGATAACCGCGTTCAGGATTACGGAAATGAGATTTTACAGGGAGTTAGAGCGGACATCTTCATGATTGGTCTGGAGGTCAGTTATCAGTTGAAACACGGCTTGTACCTGGATGTCTTTTATCAATCCAGAAATAAAGAAAGTGCTCTGGTAACGAGGGAGTCGCAAAATAGCTACATCGGAACCGGTATTCGCTGGAATCTGGGGCGAAGATGGTTGGAATTTTAGTTCTCTTCCTTTATTCTGATGTTTCTGAAATGCACTTCTGAACCATGCCCGAGGAAACCTATATGCCCCTTTAGTCGCTTTAGTCCCGGATGTTCCTTACCATCCAGCGTACCATTGCGGGTTGCGGTATCCAGGTCGTCAAAGACGATTCGCTTATTGTTGACAGTTACCCAGATCTGGTTTCCTTTTACCCTGACTTCTTCTGAATTCCACTCACCCACCGGCTTTAATGCACCTTTAGCGGCAGGCACTAAGCCATAAACAGATCCATGATACTGATAGTCTTTCAAATTGGCATAGATAGGTGAGGAGTTATCCAGAATTTGAATTTCTTTCCCCACATAGGCAGCGTCTCCTTCCAGCGGGGCATGGATGCCCAATCCATTGTTTGCACCGGGAGTCAGTTTAAATTCAAACCGGATGATGAAATTATCATATTCTTTCTCCGTGTAAAGATTACCGTGTCCGCCACTTCCGCCAGGATAGATGACGATCTCGCCATCTTTCACGATATAATCCGTTTTGTTCCCCACCCATCCATCTAAATTGATTCCATTGAAGATGCGGGTATATCCCTCTGATTTTTCCCGGTCGTTGAGCTCGGGAGCACTTTCTATCTCTCTGAGATAAATATCTCTGAATTGCAGATTTGTGCCATGAGCCTGTAATTCGATCGGACCGGAGCGAAAGATCGGTAGCTCCCTATTCCAATAGTTTTCCAGTGTGACTCTATCAGTCACCAGTGTGCCATTAAGGTAGACAGTCACTTTGTCCTGGATCATAATGATTCGGAAGGTATTCCACTCACCAACTGCATTGTCGGCAACTACCAGGGGCTTACTCGCATTTTCCTGATTATTATACAGTCCTCCTGATCCCACCTCAGCTCCAATGTCGGTCAGGGAAGTATCCCAGATCTGTACCTGGGGAGAACCACGCAAGTAGATTCCACTATCGCCATTCTTGGTAATTTTCCAGTCGACAAGCAATTCGAAGTCGCGATAAGACTCTACCGTGCACAAATTATCATAACCTTCTCCAAAGAAAACAATGGCCCCGTCTTCTACCTTCCAGTTTTGCGGTACTTTAGCATCAGCCTCTATCTGTTTGGCCAGCAGGTCCACCGCAAACATAGTATCACGGGCGATAGGATTTTCGACCAGACCCTGCCAACCGGAAAGATCCTTACCGTTAAAGAGTGACTTAAAGCCTCCTTCTTCGGGTATAATGGATAAATATCGTCTTAAGATCGATGTGGTATAGGCATCAGCCTCTTCATTCAGAATTGTATCCGCCTGCATCAAGCCAGCTTTAATCTCTTTGCCGATTAGACCGAATTCTTCCCCGGCAGAAGGTAGTGCTATCTTAACCAGTGATTGGGCTGCTTCCACTTTCAATGAATCATTGTTGAGCAGATCTCTTAATACCATGAAAGCGATTTGGCTCCGGGTGTTGCCCAGCAACTGTATGACCCGTTTTTTTTCTTCTAAATTAGAAGCATAGGGTAGGATCTTTCTCAGATAAAGTACTCGTTGATCCACCGGTAATTCGGGATGATTAATCAGCTTTACGATAGAACCAAAAATTTGTTTGTCGTCCGGGTTGGCGGTAAGCATCTTAAATAACTCCGGGATCGCTTCCGGATGTTTCCAATCCAACAGGGCAGACTGGATGTTTTGCTTTTTAATGTATGCCAGGGCAGAATTCCCGCCAATCGCCGGTAGGATCTTACTCAGTAAGGTTGGACTTGATTCGCCGAAAGTATTGAGTAGAGGAAGTACCAGGCTGTCAACGTCCTCATGTTCACGGGCTTTTTCATTAAAGGCCTTTTGAATTAAATCGAGTTCTTCCGGTGTTTCTGCAATGGATATGAAGGGCATCAGATCGGTTACCGTAGCTCCGGTTGCTAAATTTGGAAGGGCATTGAAAGCGGCTTTGCGCACTTCGGCATTTGATGATAGAAGATAACTTTCCATTTCCGGTAACTGATCAGAGAGCTTTCTATCTGCAATCAGACCTATCACCTGTGCCTTGTTCTCTACGGGAGCTTCACGTAGTATTTGAGAAAGCAGATCTAGATTGTTCTCACCCACCCAATGTTCCAGCTCGCTTATTGCAATTTTCAGCACCATGGGATCCTGCTTACTCCCTATTACTTTTTGTAAATCCGGAAGACTTTCACTTCCCGCTAACCGGGATAATGTCCTGATAGCTTCGATTCTCATGATTGGATCAGAATTTGTCAGTAGAGCGCGTGACATACTGATCGCTGGCTTGTAGTTTCTGACTACAGAGGCGGAGAGCAGGCCGGATTGTACTTTTGCCGGCACTTTGTCAAAGGACTTGAAATAGGGATCCAAAGGCAGAGCAGCGTCTTTTTTCAATGCGCTAACGATGGCCATTTGCTCCTCCGGGGTTCCCCGGCTGAATAGCCTTTGTAGATTCTTTTGTTCTTCGTTCTGCAAATACATCATTTGCAGTTCAATACACCTGGTTTTCTGTTCAAGATCTCCGGTGGCATTAATATGATTGGTGAGGTCCTGAATTTTGTTAATTTTTCCTTCTGCGGCCTGAATAGCGACATTTTTAATTAACAACCGGTTACCCAGGGTGGGATCTGTTTTTGCAAGAGACATAAGTGCATTAAAGGCTTGAGGATCGGTAGATTCAGCCAATATCTCTGCAGCCACCCTGCGAATTTGAGCATCACGGTCTGTACTAACCTCAATCAGAGCCTGAATGGCTTCAGGGGTGGAATAACCACCAATAGCCTTAATGATCGCCAGACGGCAATAGCCCTGGTTTTCCTCAAGTGCTTCTAGCAGCGCATTGAGCGCTTTCCCACTTTCGATGCTGGCGATGGTCTGTATTGCCGGCTCGCATATTGATTTTATTTTCGAGGTCAGACTAGCCAGACTCTTGTCCGTTGCTATATATCTAAGTTGTTCGATTAGAAAGACTTCGGATTCAAGATCCAAATCTGAATCAATAGCTTTTATAAACCCTTCTTCAACAGAATTTCTCAATGCTTCATCGCCGTTTTGACCGGCATATTTTACGAGTCCTGAAAGTGCATAGTGTTCTTTCAAGTCAAATTTTCCCGGGAGTCGACCTTTTAACTGCTGAGCCATCGTAGGAATGGCTGACGGCCCTAATGCTGCCAGTTGACTCATATATAACTCTAATTCTGCCGTCGATTCTGCCGGTAAGTTCATCAGAACGGTATCAAGTTTAGACTGACTAAAAATGGAACTGCTCAGAATCGCAACAAGTAGCAAAATGCCAAAGAATCTTTTTTTCATAGATGTTAGTAAGAGTTTATTTGAGGAAAAATGCTTGCTAAATGTTCCATTCACCACGCATCGGTTGATGGATCATCCTATTGGCGGCTTCATCAGCTTCGAAGCGCTGCGTATCAGGGTCAAAGGTTAGATTCCTGCCCAATCTCAGCGCCGTCACACCCAGGTTGATCAGGGTACAGGAACGGTGACCATTCATCTCGTTTAAGGCAAATTTTTCCCGTCTCTTAACGGATTCACTAAAAGTGGTGATTTGCGGCTCGGGATCGGGTAATGAAGCAATGAGGCTGTCCAGGTTGTCCACATCAGACCGCATCCCCTTGTATAGTTTCCCTTGAGGGCCCTCTATAAAAGCGGCGTTTTTATCTTGGTTGGCACCATCCAGGACGATCTTGCAACCATCGGCATAGGTATATTCCAGTCTGCGCCAGGTGCCTACTGCATCGGGATGCTGCTGGGGGGCATCGACCTGAATCGATACGGGGCTGGTATGATCCTTTTCAAGCAGATATTGCGCCGGGTCCATATAGTGTTGGCCCATGTCACCCAATCCACCTCCGTCATAATCCCAATAGCCTCGGAATTTGATGTGTACCCGGTCCGGATTGTAGGGCTTGAATGGGGCAGGCCCCAGCCACATATCATAATCCAGTTCGGCAGGTACCGGGTATGGTTCAAGATCGGTTCTTCCACTCCAGTAAAATTTCCAGTTGAAACCAGTGGTTGCACTAAGCGTAATTTTTAGCGGCCAACCAAAAACCCGGTTTTCCACCAGTTTCTTGATTGGTTTGACCGGTACTCCCATCCCATACAAGTTGCTGGTAAAACGAAACCAGGTATTCAGCCTGAACATGCTTCCGGCTCTCTCCACTGCCTTTTGAACAGCGAGACCCTCACCAATCGTTCTGGTCATCGGCTTCTCACACCAGATGTCCTTCCCTGCTTCTGCTGCGGCAACGGAGATTAAGCCATGCCAGTGCGGGGGGGTAGCAATGTGCACCACATCAATACCCGGTTCTTGCAGTAACTCGCGAAAATCGGAAAATGTCTTAACTCCTGCGCCTGCTTTCTCAGCAGCCTTTTCCAAATGATTTTTATCGACATCACAAATCGCCACCAATTCACCTTCGTAGTTGAAGTGACCCATACCCATGGATCCGACACCAATGATGGCTTTCGTAAGTTTATCCGAGGGTGCTGTAAACCCCACACCGCCCAAAACATGCCGTGGGACAATGCTAAACAATCCGGCAGCAATCGAAGATTTCTTAATAAAATCACGACGGGTCCTTCTATCAGTCATGGCAGATTTATTTAGGTGCTCAAAGATAAGAGATTGTCAAAGACTTGTCTGACTCATAAACGAATACTGCCGGTTTCTATTTTTTCGCCAATTTTTAAGAGCTTCTTTCCCCATGACATGCCGCCCCCGACGGACAGATCAGGTCTGCTATTAGCGAATATTTAGAGCAAGTAGTAACTTGGAAGTATGCGAGTATCTACAAGGATCGCCTTCTTTCTTTTATTTATACTGTCAACCAGAAGTCTTCTTTGGGCCCAGGTAGACAGTACTCAGGCCAATCGTTGGTATCTGGAAGCCCAGAAAAAGGCCGGGGATAGTCATCTGTCAGAAGCACTTTCTTACCTGGACTCAGCCTCAATGGAGTATTCAAAAGGGGGGTATTTTTCCAGAGTGATAGCAGTCCAATTGATTAAATGTAAATATTTACGGGAACAGAGGACTCAATATGGGGAAATTGCTGAAACAATTAATCGGTGTGAGTCTTTATTGCCCTCCATTGAAGATCCGGTACAACGGAGTAGCTATGCATCACAACTATTTGAACTCAATCTGTCCATGGCAGATACTGATTCTATGAAATTAGTTCAAATCGAACGGCAAATAGAATTAATTTCAAAAGATTCATCTCTATTTAAATTGCTCGCATATCAGGTTTATCAACAAAAAGGTATCTATTTCTATGAAACAGACCAGTTTGATTCCTGTAACTTTTACCAGGAGTTGGCATTGCAGGCTATGCCGGGAGGTAATAATCTGGAAGTTGAAGGAGATCTCTATTTACAATGGGCCAAATCCTTGAGAAGAATGGGCGATCTGCAAAAAGCGATCAATTTAAATAAGCAGGCAATTAATGCATATACTCAGGTGCTGGGGTCAAATGATACCAAGGTCGCAACCGGTTATAATGATCTTGCTATCGTGCAAAATCTGATTGGACAAACTGAAGAATCAGGCAATAACTTTTCCACCGCACTAAAGATCCGCGAGCGACTTTTTGGTCGGCACACCAATGAATATGCTTCGGTATTGAATAATGCTACCCTCTACTATTTAGAACTTGGAAGACTTGACCGCGCCTTGAGATATGCGAGAGAAACGATTTCAATTTTTGAATCAATAAAAAATCCGGACCAGCGGTTTCAGGTTGCCTCGTACAATACCCTCGCCAAAGTCTATACCTCCATGGGTGATCTAAATCTGGCGAAGATCAATTTTCAAAAGGCGGTGGATCTTCATCAGCGTTATTTTCCGGACAACTCACGCATTCGATTTTACTATCTTGATCTGGGACGAAATGCCATGCAGCGTAAGAAATACGATGAGGCCATTATATATTTTCACCAGGCTATGAGTGCGGCTATTCCGGGCATCGATCCCTCCGATGTATATCAAAATCCGGCCAAACAGGATCCTTCCAATTATTTGTCACTCAAGACCCTTTGCCTGCTTAAGGCGCAGGCTTTTCATCAATTATATCAGCAGGATTTGGATACTGCCACCCTTAGCCAGGCATTGAGCTTATATGAACTTGCAGATTATTATGCGACAAAAAATCGAACAGAAGTCCAATATCAAAAATCAAGAATGGCATTTTCCCGGCAGAATATTACCCTTTATGAAGGTGCCATTCTCGCTAACCTGCAGATGTGGAAAGAAACTGAAAATCCTTTCTTTTTTAACCGCGCCTTTGTTTTAAGTGAGAAAAGCAAATCCCTTACCCTTCTGGAAGATCTTCTGGAAGCGAATGCACTGAAGACATCCAACCTCCCTCTGGAAATTCTCTCCCGGGAAAAAGAACTCCAGGATAGCATTTCTCATTATCGAAGCCAATTGATCAATGATCTGATCAAAAAAGATTCGGTTAACCGGGATGCGCACCAAATAAAAATACTGGAGCTGGATCTTAAATTTGAAGATTTCAAGAAGGATATTGAAAAGGAATATCCTGAATTTTATCGTACAAAATATGATTTGAATTTTTTATCTCCGGCCACGGTGCGCGGTAAGCTAAAAGAGAATGAATCACTTGTTGAGTATTTTGTTGGGCAGGAGAATATTTTTGTTTTTATTATCAATGACCATATTTCCAATGGATATATTGTACCTAAACCAGATTCATTTGAAGTCTGGATTACCGGTCTTCTACACCATCTTGAGACCTATGACTTTTCTCAGCCGCAACAGGATTCACTTAATGCATTCAAAATAAGGAGGTACTGTGAGTACAGTTATACTCTTTACAACTTAATCTGGCGCCCTTTTCTGACAGAGGTGAAGGAAAAGGTAACCATCATTCCCGATGCGGCATTAAACTATCTGCCCTTTGGGGTTTTATTGCCCGACCCATATGACTCAGGAACTGATCTGAGAGACTTTCAATACCTTGAAAGCAGGTATACAGTATCCTACAACTATTCAGCCACTCTTGGTCAGGAGATGGTCGGATCTGCCCTGGTTGAGAAGGATGAATTTCTGGTGGTGGCACCGGAATTTGGAGAAAACTCAGATACTTCGATGGGTACGTTATTATTTAATACTGACGAAGCGAAAGAGATTGCTGAGATTCTTGGAGGTGATCTGCTGATTGGTGATGGAGCGCTAAAGAGAGATTTCAAAAACAGATACGCAGACTATGGAGCTTTTCATTTCGCTACACATGCCATTATTAACGAGGATGATGCAGATCTTTCTTTCCTGGCATTCCAGGGTGCCACAGAGGATAGCCGATTGTACCTGCAGGAGTTGTATACAATTAAGATTCCAGCCAATATTGTTACCCTGAGTGCTTGCGAAACCAATGTCGGACCATTGCTTCAGGGTGAAGGCCTTGCAAGTCTGGCCAAGGGGTTTTCCTATGCAGGGGCCAAAAGCATCATTACGTCTATGTGGGATGTAGACGATAGGTCGACCAGGAAAATAATGACGGGATTTTACGGGCATCTGGTTCAGGGTAAAAACAAAGATGCCGCCCTGCAAGCGGCAAAATCAGATTACCTTAAAACTGCCGGAGGTGCTTTTGCCCATCCATATTTTTGGGCTGGATTCATTGCGATTGGAGATATGTCTCCTTTGGAGATCACTAAATCCAGCCATGGATTGCTATACGCGGGTCTTCTTTTATCTTTGATGATCCTTTCACTTATTATTTATTACAAACTGAAATGAATCCACTAGAGCAACCTTACATTTTGGCAGAAGCGAACTGGAAAACCGTCAAGAAGACACCCTACAATGTGGCGGTGTTGCCCTGGGGTGCAACGGAGGCGCATAATTATCATCTACCCTATGCTACAGATAATTTCCAGGTAGACTTTGTGGCCCGGGAAGCCGCTCGAAAAGCCTATGATAAAGGGACTACTACGCTGATTTTACCCTGCATTCCTTTCGGAATAAACACCGGGCAGATGGATGTCGACTTTTGTATGAATATATTGCCCACAACCCAACTGGCTATACTAAAAGATACTTGTGAAGTGCTCATTCGACGCAATATTCAAAAATTGATTATCCTGAATGGTCACGGTGGCAACAACTTTAAAAATATCATCCGGGAGCTCTCCTATTCTCATCTGGATTTGTTTGTCTGTTGGGTCAACTGGTATCAGGTGGTCGACTGGAACCTCTACTTTGAAGAGCCCGGAGATCATGCAGGCGAAATGGAAACTAGTGCGGTAATGCACATCAGGCCGGAGTTGGTGCGACCGCTATCCGAGGCAGGTGAAGGGAAAGCCCGTAAGATCCAGTTGTCAGGATTTCAGGAAGGCTGGGCTGTGACGCAAAGAAGGTGGACGGACGTTACTGACGATACAGGAGTAGGAAACCCCAAAAAGGCTTCAGCCGCCAAAGGACAAAAATATCTGGAGGCATGTTCCGACAAGTTAGCCCGGTTCTTTTGTGAATTGGACAAGACCGAAAATTCACAACTCTATAACCCGCCCACTTAAAAAAAACTGAAATTTTATTGTCAATTGGAACGATTTGTGTTTACCGATTAGACAATGAATTTCTATGAATTTCTAGATCTGGATAATCGTGGTAAAGCATTTGCCATCTGGCATTATGGAGTTTACCTGATGTCACGTACTTTCAATGGAGATATACATAAGCTCTATGCGATTGAAGACTTCTATGTTGAAGTATGTCACAATGTCGAAAGTCAAATGGCAGGAAAGATCACCAGTTTTGAATCGGTTGATTTTCTCGAACCC
This sequence comes from Saprospiraceae bacterium, assembly GCA_020436835.1. GTDB lineage: Bacteria > Bacteroidota > Bacteroidia > Chitinophagales > Saprospiraceae > JABDMH01. Next base: position 75,650 of record JAGQWZ010000367.1, read on the forward strand.
TATCTTGACCAGATCAATCTTGATGATCTGATGAGCATAGTAAAATAGAATTACGGTAAGCAATAAAAAAAGGTCCTTACTTGCGTGGGACCTTTTTTGTCTGGGAATCTTTGCAAAGGATCTTGTGCGTATATTCCGATTTTGGTGTGTGGCTTCCAGGGCTAGGAAGATTAATACTTGGTTTTCGCGATATAGAATATCGATGGGAAGACTGCGAAGATGCGAAAAATCTGCCTTATTCCAGAAAAATATTTGTTTTAGTCATGCATTTCTCAATCCGGAGGGCATACAATCATTAGCATTGCACGGACGTTCAATTGTTCTTAAAGAATTGCGCCGCATCCTTGAAACTTCTAAATTTTACGAAAGCTTTACCCGTTTTGAGAAGACTATCTACCCAGCTTATTGCAATGATCACCCTGTTGAGTTGCACTGCAAATATTCATCCGCTTATTGCTCAAGTTTGTGGAACAGTGCTGCAGGATCCTGGCACAATAGACGCCAGTGAATTGCATCAATACATCCGACAAAACCGGCATCAAAGAACGAAC
>JAGQWZ010000368.1 GCA_020436835.1 Saprospiraceae bacterium
GGGTGTGTGCTCAAGTTCCGGACGCATTTTCAAAATGGCTCTGAGTATGTCACTACGGCTGATTTGCCCTACAAGTCGTCCTTTGTCCACCACCGGAAACCGGCGATAGGGAGTGCTGGTAAATTCATAGGCGAGTTCCAGAATGGTCTTACTGGCATCAACGGTGACCACTTTGGTGGACATGTAATCCCGCACTCTACCATTTCCTCCCGGCAGATTGTTGTAAGGACCCGCGATGATGGTTTTGATACAGTCGGATTCTGACAGCATTCCTACCAGATTTTTTTGATCATCTACAACCGGGGCTCCCGATATTTGATGCTTTAAGATCACCTTGATTGCCTCTCTGATGTCAGTGGCCGGATGGAAGGTAATTAGTTCCTTTGCCATGAACTTAGTGACAGGGATTTTTTTCATAACAGTTCGTTTTGATTCGTCATTCAATTGCTATATAAGATACAAATAAATCGATAATGAGCCGGGCCCTCCGGACCTCAGTAAGTGGATATCATAGAAGCAGTGACTGGATTGGAAAGCAGGAATTCGAACACTTGCCATCGTTTCTCGTAGTCCATCCCTGCCTCTTGTCTGATGAAATTTGCGATTATATCCTGTCCCAAATTGTAATTGATTACGTAGCTACGGTACTGGTCTATAAACCGGGTGCGCTGCAGGGCACGATCAGGCTCATACAGTAAGTACTTTTCCAATAATTCCGCTGCTTCCTCTCGTCCAATAGCTCCCTGTAGATAAAGTCTTGCTATTTCATTTCCAGCGTAATTCAATTTGCTCCGTAAATCCTGAATCTCGCTATATCGTTCAGCCTGAGTCGAATCAAGGCCAGCTAAAGGATACAGTGTCCTCCTCTCGAAATCCAACTTTTGCCGTCCCGGGAAAGCAAGATCAATCCCATAATTTGCAGACCCTTCGGCAATAAAAGACTGAGGAGAGAACAACGGATACAGCGAGAATTCGATCCAGCCCTTATTCTTTACCAGATTTTGTTCCAACAGGGTATTATAGACATGGTGTCCGGGATATCCCTCATGACAAGCCAGATCGATTGCCCTCTCGATGTAAATGGGGAAGTCAGTGTTTATCTGGATCAAACTGTAGCTATTACCCTGATAATAATTATATCCGGACCAGGATTTGTCCCTGACATATTCGATGGCAAAATTCTCATTGGGTGGCAAATTGAAATGCTCCTTTGTTCGTGATCTCGCTTCATTGATTGCTGCTTGGAAGACGGTATCCAGCTTTTCAACCGGAATGATAAAGTTGGATGCAAAAGCCCGGTACCGCTCTGCCAGATCTCCCTTACCCGGAATGAGCTCATCCAGATCGGACAGCAGCTCATCAAAATGAGAAAAGGGGTGATGTGGTGGCACTATATCGTAAAGGAGTTCCGCTTCTTCATCAAAAGAATAACGCCTGCCCTGAAGCATATTCACCTTGGCAGTCATCGCTAAACATTGCTTCTGAAGCATATGTAATCGAGCAATTTCTTCCGTGATATTGGGAATGGGACAGGCATTAATGTCCTCTATGAGCGCAGCGAGCGCCTGATTTAAGGAAGAGGGTAGTGTATCAGCTAGCCTGGTATTGGGTTTCCACTCCTCCGGACCATAGTAAGCGTCAATAAAATCAGGGTCATACCTGCCTACGTCCAGTGAAAGTCTAACATACCTTTCTGCAAGGGAATCCAGGTCCAGTCCTTTCTGGTGAGTGTTACAATCTAAACCTGTCGAAAGGAGTAAACATAGGAATCCTACTCTGGATAGGAGGTACCGAGCGCGCATCATTTAGGGACCATTTGTTTAGTTCAGGCAGTGATATAATGCTCTTGCCCTTGTCGATCTAAAGTTACACAATACAGGGTAACTCTTAGGTGGCTAATAATATTTACAAAATAGAATATAATCTATTTACTTTTATTTACATTAGTGAGGAAAATACAGAAGATTAGAAGAATGAAGGGAGATTATCTGGGAGAATTCGAAGAGCTTGTGCTATTGATGGTGGCTTCTTTACCAGAGAATGCCTACGCTGTTTCGGTGAAAAAGGAGATTAAACAAGTAGCAGGTCGTAAAGTGAATATAAGTGCCGTGCATTCTGCTTTGTATCGCCTGGAGCAGAAGGGATTTCTATCATCACACCTGGGTGGTGCCTCCTCGAGGCGGGGGGGGAAGAGCAAGAGACTATTTGAAGTGACGAGTGCCGGTATGGAATTATTACGGATCGCCAAAGATCTGCGAGAACAGATATGGAAAAATATACCTCAGCTGTCCTTTGTATCATAAAATCCTGAGGGATGAAAAGCCCGGCGCATAAACCTCCCCGTCTTGGCGTATTTCTGCTTCGACTGATCTATGATGAGGAGTTGTTCAACGATGTATATGGAGATCTATACGAGATCTTTATAGATAGAATTGAGGAGAAGGGCAAATTTGTCGCAAATGTGCTGTTCCTGATTGATGCTCTGCTATCAACCCGCAATTATGATCTTAACAAAAGACAGAAACCTATGAATGCTGATCTTATATCTATGTTCAAAGCCTATGCAAAAGGCACCCTCCGGTCTTTTACCAAAAACAAAGTGTACACTATTTTAAATATTTCTGGACTTGCCTTAGGAATCGCTGCCTGCCTTTTTATTCTGCAATATGTATCCTATGAGCGTAGCTACGATCGATTTCATGCTAATTATGAAGATCTGTACCGAGTCCGGTATCAGGTATTCCGCGGCGGTGAACTAAAGATTGATTGTGCTGCGGCAGTTCCACGGGTTGGTCCATTTATGGAGGAAAAGATGCCGGAAGTCAAAGCCTTTGCCAGAGTCTATCCGTACTCCGATGTTGTGACAAATGGCGACATCAAATTCAGGGAAAATAGTATCCATATGACGGATCCGTCGTTTCTTAAGATGTTCAGTTTTCCCCTTATCAGTGGTAATGTAGAAGATGCGTTGACCGATCCTAATACAGTGGTAATTTCTGAGGAGGTGGCTCGAAAGTATTTCGGCGACGAGGATCCAATTGGGAAGACTTTGAAGATTGGCGAATCCACCATTTTTAAGATCACCGGATTGGCGGCAGAGGTTCCGGAAAACTCCCACTTTAAATTTGATTTACTGGTTTCTTATGAAACACTAAATAACCAGACCCGGCAGGACGACGGCACTGCTGCCTCCGAGACCGCTTGGGGATGGTATGATTTTAATACGTATGTTTTACTTGAGCCCGGAGTGGACCCTTTGGAGTTTGATCGAAAATTTAAAGAAGTCTTGTGGGAAGAACGTGGTGAAGATTTTGAGAAGTTCAATTTTGAAGCGTGTTTTCCCTTACAACCCATAGGCGATATTCACCTGTATTCAAATCTCTTGCAGGAATCCCTACCGGACGAACAAGGGGATGGGAAAGCAGTGTCATTTCTCACCATTATTGCCTTCTTTATTTTACTAATAGCCTGGATCAATTATATCAATCTTTCGACCGCTCGTTCAGCCGAAAGAGCCAGTGAAGTCGGGGTCAGAAAGACACTTGGAGCTACCCGAAAAAACCTTATTTACCAATTTCTGACCGAATCATTTATCCTGAATTTAATATCATTAATTTTTGGAATTGTGATCGTTATTGCCGGTATCGGTTATTTCAATAAGTTAACCCAATCCCATCTGGACCTGTCCTTCGTAAGTGATCCCTATTTTTGGCTGGGAATAGTTATTATTTTATTTGTCGGCTCACTTATTTCCGGCCTTTATCCCGCTTTTGTTTTGTCATCCTTTAATCCGGTTTCCGTTCTCAAGGGTAAATTCTCTTCTAAACAAGCCGGGCAGTTTCTGCGGAGGGCATTGGTTGTTTTTCAATTTGCCGCCTCAGTCACTTTGATCGCCAGTACACTCATTGTATATCAACAATTGAATCATATGCGCAATCTGGATTTGGGTTTTGACCTGACCGAAACAATGGTCGTGAAGGGGCCGGATATATTTAGCGAAGATTCTCTATTCGTCTCAACCAAAGAGACTTTCATCAACGAGCTTTTGGAAAATCATCTGATTGACAAGGCGACTACGGGTTCCAACGTTCCGGGTGATGAGATATTCTGGACCAATGGAATTAAAAGAGCCAACGAATCTGAGGATAAGTTTCAGACCATCTATAATGTGGGGGTCGATTATTCGTATTTTGATACCTACGACATTGATTTTGCAGCAGGGAGGAATTATGGAAGAGAGTTTAAGACTGATACTGGAGCCGTAATTTTAAACGAAGCGGCTGTAAAGTCACTAGGTTTTGAAAATCCGACGGCAGCCATCGACCAGAAAGTGACTTTTTGGGGTCGTCCCAAAACAATCGTTGGTGTAGTGAAGGATTATCATCAGATGTCAGCTAAGGCGACCATTGCACCTATTGCATTTCCCTTAGCCTTGCGTGCTTCCTCATTCATTACTTTAAAATTAAGTGGGAGTGATTTTCAATCGGTTTTTACGGAGGTACAAAAGACCTATGAAGAATTTTTTCCCGGAAATCCTTTCGAATATTTCTTTTTGGACGATTTCTTCAATCGGCAATATCAGAACGACTATAAATTTAGCCGGGTTTTTACATTGTTTGCCGGATTTGCCATTTTTGTCGCCTGTTTAGGATTGTTTGGTCTATCCAGTTTTAATGCTTTAAAGCGGACAAAGGAAATTGGAGTGCGTAAAGTTTTGGGGGCAAGTATTTTAAGTATCGTACGGCTACTTACCAGAGAATTTCTGATACTGGTGTTAATATCGAATATAATCGCGTGGCCTGTTATCTACCTCATCATGAATACATGGTTAGACAATTTTGCGGAAAGAATACCCATTGGAATTACCACTTTTATCATCGCGGGCGTGATCGTATTGATTGTGTCGCTCGTCACGGTTAGTTACAGGACGGTAGCTACCGCTAAATCAAACCCTGTGAAAGCAATTCGGTACGAATAAAATCTTCGGACGGGATTTAAGGTTAAATATTATCGGATTTGTCCCATTTTCTATTGCGGCAGTTTCAGTATATTTAGAGAAACGAAAACCAAATGGGAACTCTGAAAATCAATCATGCGGCTGTATGGGTCTGCTTTGTTTTGTTAACGGTGCTGGGATTTCTCTGGTATGGGCCATTCTTCGGAGCGTCCTGGATGCAGCATGTCGGACTGGACATGGATACCGTTCAGGAAAATCCACCTGGCGCCGGCATCTGGATCACTAACGCGATCGCCACTATTATTCCACTTTACACACTCGCGTGGCTTTTTGTCCGGCTGAGAATTGAAAGTGCATTACAGGGCCTGCAGGTGGGATTTGCTATTGCTTTCAGTTTCGTCTTTCTCAGTGATATGACCGGCGATATGTTTGCACAGCGACCCTATGGTCTCTCATGGATAACCGGAGGATATACCATGGTAGCCTTAGCAATATCGGGAGCGATACTCGGTGCCTGGCGAAAGTATGCAGGTTGATTCTCGATCGACGTTATCGGACGTGTCAGGAGATTTACTGCTTTTTTCTTGCAGGTCCCTTGAAGTGAACATTGTAAGCTAAATACATCCGGCTATGACCGGTCATTTTCATATCGCTGGGAAATAAAATCACTTACCATTTCATAGATTTTCTTTTCCA
>JAGQWZ010000369.1 GCA_020436835.1 Saprospiraceae bacterium
CTGCATACCCGGTTGATTCCCATAATTAATATATACCCGGCGAAGTTCCTCTTGTGTTTCGCTATTATGTGATTTGCCCGACGTAAAATCGTGTTTCTCTGCGTTACGAAAAGAAGCATCCAGTTTCCGGACAAATTCCTCTTTTCCACCCATCAGTTCGATAAGTCCCTGCACATCATGAGGGACGAACCAGGTCATCTGGGCTGCATTACTTTCTACAAATCCTTTTCCGTACAGTAGTTCATCAAACGGCTCCTGCCAATCCCCATCCACATTTCTGATCCACATCCAGCCTTTCTCATCATTCCAGATATTTTTATAGTTCTGCGATCGTTCGAAGAAATACCGGAAATCATTTTCCTTATTCAGCGATTTTGCAAGCCTGGCCAAACAAGCGTCCTGATAGGCATACTCAAGGGTCTGCCCTGATCCGTTTTCATGAAATCCATTTCCGCCACCCGGTAAAGGGTAGGGAATATATCCCCGGTCCTGATAATAATTGAGCCCACCACCGATGGATGTATGGTGCTCATATCCGGCTTTGGACATCATTCCTTCCGGCAGGTGATTCTTTTTCAAACCATCATAAGCCAGGTTTATATCGAAATTCCGGATACCTTTTTGATATGCTCCTACAATAAATGGTGTTGAGGATGCACCGGTCATGACATAGGTGTAATTTCCACCGGAGGGTCCCCGCGGTATCAAACCTCCATCCTGGTACATAAGTAACATGGATTGGACAAATTCTTCGGCCAACCGGGGGTAGACCAATTGCCATAAAGTCGTGATGGTCCACTGTGCCCCCCAGAAGCTATCTGAATTATAGTGATTAAAAAGAGGCATCCCTTTTTCATCCTGTGGGATTTGACCAATCCGCAGAGAATCACCGGTCATATCCGGGTATGAGCCGGTAAAATCATTGATCATCCGTCTGCCCTGCAAAGCATGCCAGAGATCGGTATAAAACCTCCGGCGCTGTTTCAAGGTATTTCCTTCTATCCGGATCTTACTTAACCAGGTATTCCAGATATTGCGGGAATCCGCCACCACCTCATCAAAATCCCAGTGGTCCAGTTCCCTTCTTATGTTTTCTCTTGCTGCATCAACACTCGTGTATGATATCCCCACTTTCATCAGTCGCTTCTCATCTGTACCAGTCCGGAAACTCACGTATCCCCCAATCTTATTGCCGGAAATCTGATCGATATCATTTTTCAATTCACCATTTTCCCAACCATTAAATGTGTCGAAAGCTTCTCCGAATTCTATGACAAAAAATACTTTAATCGCTTTCGGCCGTCTGCGGGTGGCACCCATTAAAGCATATCCCTGCAGAGACCGGTCACTCACTTTCTCAATGGCGCCAAAGTCGGTGTCGCTAGGTCCTAAAAAAGTGCCGAGGTCCAGTTGAATGTAGGCGGAATCGGATGACGGAAAGGTATAGCGGTGAAATCCAACCCGGTCGGTAGAGGTCAGTTCCACATTAATTCCGTAGCTGTCCAAAAATAGCTGATGATAACCCGGCTTGACGGTTTCCCGGTCATGAGAATAGCTGGAACCATACTTTCCGGGACCGAGATGTCCCTTAAAACTCCCAACGGAGGGGAATACCGGGATGCCGGAAAGTTGCCAGGCATGGATATGGCTGAAAGCACGTATTGAATCTTCATGATACCGGTATCCGGAATTCCAGGCACCACTGATAATCATGTCCGGACTTAAATTCACCATTCCGAATGGCCGGGTTGCTGAATTGAAAAAAAACCACCGGGAATTGGCTGCATCTACCAACGGTTCAACCAAATCAACCGGTAATTCTTCCGGTTCGATCTCACCAGGTGGAAGACCACAACCACTGGTGAGAATAAGGGTAATTAAAAAATACCGGTAAAATAATTTCATTATTGCTTTTTCAGGAATAAAGCCAATCCACTCAAATTATCTGTGTTGATCAAATCAACTTCAGCCCGCAATAGTTGCTCCCACATCCTTTCATTATCGGGGGTGGCCCAAAGCCTGATCTTTTTACCCTCATGGTGACATTCATCGACCAGTTCCTCCAGGACAGCTAATTCACTATTTTCTAAAAATCCCTCACCGTTTATCTGACAAACGTTATAAATATTCTGACTGATGAACGGCATTTTTCCGGAAGAATAATTATCACCCAGATCAGCCGGCCGGCCATCCAGGAAAAAATAGGATTTATCATCTTCCAAAATTAGATCATAGGGCCGGTCTCCCGAAATGATTAATTGTACTTTTCCTTTTGGGTTCTTTTCAGGACTGTATAACATCGTGCGGTAAGGTCCAATTAATTTCTCCAACAGTTCGATCACGCTTTTACCTTCATATTTTATATCGATCCATAAATAGAACCTACCCGAATAGCCAGGATATATGGAGCCATCCAGTTCATTATATCGTTGATAGAGGGGTAACAAATAGAGCGAATCCAGAGACATCAGCGGTTTGTTGACCAGATCTACCTTGTTGTGCCCCACATACAATTTATCTTTATCGAGTAGAATGTCTGCTTCCACACTGATAAACCCTTGAGCAAGCGCATCGAAGAGAGGTCGATCGTGCAGATAATCATTATGGGCATGCGATTTCGGCACCGGCCCGGTGCTTAGATGATCGTTGCTTCCGGGATAAAAAAGAAAAAGGAAAATAATATAAGCAAGGATCATCACTACATTCTAAAATCTTTTTGAAAAGATCTGATTTCTTCCGGCGAAATATCCGAACCATCGTGAAAAAGAATCCGGTATTTAAAGGTGACGGTATTTCCCTTTTTTAATTTAAAATTTAAATGCAGGTCCTTATTAAAGGCATGCTGCCCCAGGGTATTTGCCGCAAACAAACCATAACCACGGGCATGCCAGTGCGTAGGATATCCAGGATTATCCGGATGATCAATAATGACGACGGATACTTTGGATCCTTCAATTTCACCACTTAGCCGTACCCAATCACCCCGGGTACCCCAAACATCGTTGCCGGTCACTCCCGCACTACTGAGATAATCACCGGTCACACCAGTGTTGTCCATCACTTTGACGGTAGTGGGATTTCCTTGCGCATCCGTAAAAGTAGCCGGACCATCGGCTGGCAATTCCAGGGCGCGGGTGACTCTCAGTCCTAACATACCTTCCTTATTGTCTTCAAAGGAGATGTCTTGTTGCGCCGTCAAGCTGATCGTGCGGTCGACAATATAAGTAGACCCTTTCTTGACGAAGGAGTAACTTGACTCCTCCTTTAAGAGCGTTTCTTTTTTCGAGTTAATCCAGTCTGATTCGGTAACAAGC
>JAGQWZ010000370.1 GCA_020436835.1 Saprospiraceae bacterium
ATAAAATTATGCCATTGGCGGACGAGATTACCGTTTATCCCGCTCACGGAGCCGGTTCCGCGTGCGGTAAAAATATGATGAAGGAAACGGTCGATACGCTCGGGAATCAGAAAAAAATGAACTATGCGTTGAATCCGGATTTGACCCGGGAAGAATTTATCAAGCAAGTTACTGATGGATTACTGCCTCCACCTCAATACTTTGCTCAAAATGTAGCCTTGAACAAATCCGGCTATCAAAGCATTGAGAAAGTGCTGGAAAGCGGGGTAGTTCCCCTTTCTTTGGCGGATTTCACGACCCTGATCGAAGATGAATCAGTACTGCTTCTGGATACCCGGAATAAGACCGAATTTGTGGAAGGACATGTTCCCGGTTCTATCTTTATCGGACTGGATGGTACCTTTGCGCCTTGGGTTGGAGCACTGATACCTGATCTGCAGCAAAAGATCGTATTCATTGCACAGCCTGGTACTGAAGAGGAAGTCGTAACGCGGTTAGCCAGAGTCGGTTTTGACAATACCCTTGGGTACCTGAAGGGTGGATTCTCCACCTGGAAGGAAGCCGGCAATGATGTGGCAACCATCAATTCGATCTCTCCTGCTGAATTTGCAGAGCAATATGGAAATTGGACTAATGATCAGATTCTCGATGTCCGTAAACCCACGGAGTTTTTGTCTCATCATGTATTGAATTCCACCAACCTTCCACTCGACTATATCAATAGCAACATGAACAAATTAAATCGGGAAGAACCGTATCTGCTCTTCTGCAACAGCGGTTACCGATCAGTAATAGCGGCTTCAATTTTGATGGCCAGGGGATTCAGAGGATTGACCGATGTTAGGGAAGGCTTTCAAGGTATATCACAGACTTCAATTCCGTTGAGTAATTACACATGTCCAACGGAAATTCCTCAGGAAAAACTGGACTCCGCACTTGCTGCAGTTATGTAATTTGTTTTTGAAGTGAGGAGAGGGGCAATCAACGGGATTCTAAATCAGGATTTTTGAAAGTTAGTTCGACCAGTATTTCGGTATGAAATACCTAATTGCTGAGTCACCATTCTCACATAATTTATTTTAATGAATAAGCAACTTCTGTCATCCATTTTTGTTGTCTTATGACCTTTAGAATTCTTGCTTTGCAATAATTCGGGATGGATTATTGAGGATTCTTTAATTTAATTCTGTCACCTGTTACACATTCATAATGAATATTGTAGAATTTATCAGTCAACCATGGCATTGGTCCGTTTCCGGATTTGCTATTGCTGTGGTTATGCTTCTATTAATCATATTAGGCTCCCGGTTTGGCGTGTCTTCCAGCTTTGAGACCTTGTGTACTATTGCCGGCGCGGGGAGGAAAATCCCTTACTTTAACGTCGATTGGAGGAAACAGCAATGGTTGTTGATGTTCGTTGCCGGTTCAATTATTGGAGCCTATCTTGCCAGTCATTTTCTCGGTAGTGATTTGCCGGTACAAATATCAGAGGCCACTTCTGCAGATTTGGCAGCTTTGGGTGTCACGACCCCCACGACGTTAAATGAGGGGGCAGGTTATTTGCCGGAGGAGATCTTTTCATTCAGTAAAATGGGTTCTTTAAGAACCATATTATTTACTGTAATGGGAGGCCTGTTCATAGGCTTTGGTACCAGATGGGCCGGTGGCTGTACCTCAGGTCATGCCATTAGTGGATTATCCAATCTGCAATTGCCATCCCTGGTGGCAGTGATCGGATTTTTTGCCGGAGGCCTTTTGATGACACATGTTTTATTTCCCTATCTATTAAAATTATAGTGCTAAATCGATGAAGAATTTATCTTATCTGGTAGTAGGAATTATTTTTGGAATTATCATGTATAAATCGGAAGCTATTTCCTGGTTCAGGATTCAGGAGATGTTCCGTTTTCAGAGTTTCCATATGTATGGCATAATTGGTGTTGCGGTGATTTTAGGTATTGTCATTCACCTTTTTATTAAAAGGGGTACAATTAAAGATATTTATGGCAAGATAATATCGGTTGAAAATAAACCAAATACTTTTGTTGCCAGTTTGCTGGGTGGTGCAATTTTTGGTTTGGGATGGGCGATGACGGGAGCTTGCCCGGGACCATTATATGTTCTTCTTGGAGCCGGATATGGAGTAATTATCATTCCCATTCTTTCCGCCGTGATCGGTGCATATCTTTATGGAGTTCTCCGATCGAAACTCCCGCACTAAAGATGAACTTCAGCCTCCATCAAGCCTAAGTCCTGGTTGCGTTTATCCCTCCAAATGAAAAGACCTGATCAGTAATTTTGAAAAATGGTTGCGGTAGGGTGCAGTAGCATCTGAAATCTTCTATTTATTCAGGATAAAAAGACAAATATTATATGATAATATGATCATATTTTCATATTTTAAGGGACTGCAATAATCACGGATAATTATGAATACGAAAGAGGGCGCCGGAAGCGCAACGGATCTTCAGTCTGCCATATTGGATAAATTAACCCAGATCGACGCAAAATTGAGAAATCTGGAGCTGGTAACTGAGCAGGTACCGGTACTGGTCAGCATGCTGACGGACAGTGTAGATGAGGCAATGATTGAGGCGAATTCCGGTCCGGTGACTCTGCAGGACCGGGTAACGAGAGGAATGCATTTGATCAATAGGCTTTCAGATCCCGTGCTCATGGATAGAATGGAGGAGCTGATTTCTTTCCTGGAAAAAGGTCCTGGTCTGATTGCGATGATGGCTGATAGTGCGGATGAATGGTTGCAGAAAAATCCTGTACCGATCGATGACTGGACGGAATTAATTCACAAGTTTAACAAGGCTATTGCTTTGAGCAAAACGTCCACCGACGAGCATGTGACCGGGATATTCTCTTTGATGAGGATGCTGAAGGATGAGGACCGCAGGAAAGCCCTCAGCTTTTTTATGAATCACCTGAAGAATTTTGGCAAGCAATTATAATATATAAGAAATGGCAGATCATCAAATAATTATTGTAGGCGGAGGTAGTGCCGGAATTAGCACGGCAGCCATGTTGTTGAATAATCAGCCTAATCTGGACATAGCGATAATAGATCCGGCTGAGAAGCATTATTATCAACCTCTCTGGACGCTGGTAGGAGGAGGCGTGTTTCCAAAGGAGGAAACCGAAAGAGCAGAAATTGATTTTATCCCCGATGGCGTAACCTGGATCAAAAAGTCGGTGAGATCCTTTAGCCCGGATGATAATACGGTAGAATTAGATGATGCCAGTAAACTGACCTATGAGTATCTGGTGGTTACTGCCGGAATACAGATTAATTGGAATGCCATTCCAGGTTTAAAAGAATCCGTTGGCAAACCGGGCACCGGCGTTTGCAGTAACTATTCTTATGATACGGTGGAGTCTACCTGGGAAAGTATTAAGAATCTGAAGAAAGGCCGGGCGATCTTTACGCAACCAAGCACTCCGATCAAGTGTGGAGGTGCCCCGCAAAAAATATGTTATTTGGCTTCACATCATTTTCAGAAATCCGGATTGTCGAACCAGATTGAAGTGGTATTTGCCAGTGCTGCCGGAGGAATTTTTGCTGTACCCAAATATGCCAGGTCCTTGATGAAGGTGATCAACCGCTATGGCATCAATGCCAAGTTTCAGCATAACCTGGTTGAATTAAAGCCCAGTCAAAAAAATGCAGTTTTTGAATTGATGAATTCCGGAGAAAAAGTGGAGATGGAATATGATATGATTCATGTTACTCCTCCTCAGGGACCTCCTGATTTTATAAAAAATAGTCCCCTGGCTGCCGACACCGGTTGGGTTTCGGTAGATAAAGATACCACCCAGCATACCAGGTTTGCCAATGTTTTCTCCTGTGGTGATTGTAGTAGTCTACCTACTTCCAAGACCGGAGCAGCAATACGTAAACAGGTTCCGGTATTGGTTGAAAATCTATTGGCCGCGTTCAATGGCCAGGAGTTGTCTGCATCCTATGACGGTTATACCTCGTGTCCACTGGTTACCGGTTATGGTAGCTTAATTCTGGCAGAATTTGACTACGATGGTAATCCGATGGAATCTTTTCCATTTGATCAATCCAAGGAGCGATTCAGTATGTACGCGCTGAAAGCCTATGGATTGCCCAAGATGTACTGGCATGGTATGTTGCAGGGAAGAGAATTCTAATTAATATTTAAAGGGATCTGCGGGGTTTGGTTACACCAGGTATTGGGAAACTGTTCATTTATACGGTTTCGCAAGGATTTGGCAGGAATCCTTATTAACCCTGGTTTTTCAGAATGGCATGGCAAAGCTTGTCAGCACCATACCGGACCACATCGGTACAGGGAAGCCCCGTTTCGGCTTCAATATCTTCTATTTTTTTCCGGGCCGCTGGTTCCGGCATACCGAAAGTGTTTAGCGCAACTCCCGCACATCTGGCTTTTGTCAGGCTTCCACAGACACCGGTTAGAGCCTCATTAAGAGCGATAAATTCTTTCAGAGGAGGCATCTTGATTTTAGGCTGATCAAATAGATGATCCATATTGGCCCGGTGACAAAGAATCAGGTGATTTGCACAACTCCCTCGCATCAAAGGCAGTGTGGCGGTACTTCCCGGGTGCAACAGCGATCCTTGCCCTTCAATAAAGACAAATTCAGCTTCCCGTGCCGAGAGTACAAGGTCTTCTACTGCACCACATGCCTGGTCCACTTTTATAGCATCCAGAGGGATTCCTTTACCACTTACGACCATTCCGATTTGTCCGGTGGCCAGGAAGTCAGCTGAATAGCCATGATCTTTAAACCATCGGTAAAGTTCAATACCGGTGGTCATTTTACCAGCAGCCATATCGGTACCGACTAAAAGCGTTCTGACGTTGTTCAGTTCAGCGGCTTTGGCAGAAGCAATGGAATAGTTCTTCTGTGGTTTTCTGACATCCCAAATTAATTGTCCGGCATTCGCCCTCAAAAGGTGTCCATAACGGGCATTAAGGTCATCGTGCAATCCATTGATCAGCGACATCCCTAAGCCGAGGGCATTGGTAATAGGAGGATCCCAGCTATCGGGAAACTTCCCACCGGAAGGAGCAATGCCTAACACCAGTACTTCACTGCCCAAGCCATAGGCTTCCTCAATAGACGCCACAATCGAGTAATCAAAGGGTTGACCGATGGCTTCGCGTACCGTCATACCCCGATATTTTGTGTCGATGACGCAGGAGATCGGATTTGGTGAATATCGCATTACACCCAGGCCCATCTTACCATAATCGGTATCAAGGGCACCATCCATATAGATGGCCAGCTTTTTCTCGGTATTTATCATTTGTGGGTAATCATGGCTCCGATGCCGGAGTTTTCCGTCGGTGTGACAATTCCATTTATAAATTCGGCTCCCTTACAGGGATCGGGATCAAGATTAAGGTGTGAATCGAGATCGATATAGTCGATGGCACCTGAAATAGCCGCCCCTGCGGAAATTGACAGGGATGATTCGCCCATGCAACCGATCATCGTCTTTAGACCCAACGCACGGGCGGTAGCAATGATTCTGAGGGCTTCTGTGATACCCCCGCATTTCATTAACTTCATGTTGACCCCGTCAATGTACTGGGCATATTTCGGTATGTCGGTAGAATAACGGCAGGATTCGTCCAGGAAGATGGGGAGCGGCCGGTCCTTGAAGAGGTAAGGTAGTTCGGATTCCTGCCCTTCAGCCAGAGGTTGTTCTACATACTCCACCGCTCGGTCTGCCAACCATTTCATCATATACCGGGCATCTTCTACAGACCATCCTCCATTTGCATCAACACGTAATTTCACATCAAATGGTTTCGTACTCTCTAAAACCTGAGAAAACATTGCCTGATCTGCGCCGATACCATCCGGTGATCCGAGCTTAATCTTCAAGCCCTTAACCTGGGTTCCTTTGAGCAGTAATGGCACCCTTTCCTGAATTACCCCGGGAGGATTAATGCCGATCGTCACCGACGTGGGTACTTTCGGTAATGGTAATCCAAGTAGCTTGTACAATGGTAGTTTCGCTTCCTTCCCGAGCTGATCCCACATTGCCATATCGAGGGCTGCCATCGCACAAGAGGCTATCTCATGCTGTCGACCCAATTCATAGACTTCACTAATGGAAAGTCTCTGCAGATCGTCAATGGCATATTTTTGCAGGGCCGCCATTCCCTCCTCCACGGTACCGGCGCCCTCCGAATCCCCCGGGGCCATTTCACCCCAGCCGGTAATTCCATTTCTGGTAAAGGATACAAAGAGGTTGTGAGATCCCGACATGATCCCCCGGCTAATCCGCAAGGGAAATCTTTTCTTGAGATAAATCACTTTAAAGTCAAGCATACCTGCGATTGAGATCGCCAAATGTAAGTTTATTTGACAAGATTCTTTACCATCCTTCGATCGTATGGATCTCAATCAATATGGTGTGGTGACCCATATAAGACCAGATGAGATATGCCTCACTGGCCACCGTCTCCGGAATTACATCCCTTAGCCTGATTTGGATTAAATTTGTGAATTCAGATTAATCTTCGACCAATGAAATCTTTTGTCTCTTCCCTGCTCCTCTTGAGTTTCTTGGTGCCGGACCTCTTTTCCCAGTCCTTTAAGACGATCGGCTACTTACCTGATTACCGATTTAGTCTCATTGACCGGATAAACCTGGATCAATTGACTCATCTAAATATCGCATTTGCCAATCCTGATATGGACGGCAATCTTTCCACCGGTGGGCAGGACATCGCCAATATTGTGGACAAAGCACATTCCCAGGGAGTACAGGTTTATATTTCACTGGCCGGTGCTGTATTGTCTTCGGCAGAAGAATTAGCCTGGAAAGAGTTACTCAAGCCTCAGAACCGGGCTGGCTTTATTTCTAGCATTCTTTCTTATGTCCACACTTACGGACTGGAGGGCATAGACGTTGATTTGGAATGGAGCCATGTTGATGAAAACTATAGTGGTTTCATTCTCGAAATGAGAGATTCTGTGGATCAGACTGACCTCGGATTAACCGCTGCCCTGCCTGGTCATTACCGGTATCCTCAGATTTCGGACGCGGCCCTGCAGGCTTTCGATTGGATCAATATGATGGTGTATGATCTGACCGGTCCCTGGGCCCCACAAAATCCGGGGCATCATTCCACCTATGCACATGCGACAGAGGCAATGAACTACTGGACTGACCAGGGTGTCGATGCCAGAAATCTGACCTTGGGTGTACCTTTTTACGGATATGATTTTTCTAATCTCAATAATATCATCGCCAGAACCTATGGAGAAATGGTGGCAATTGATCCGGAATACGCCGATAGAGACGAGGTCAATGAAATGTATTACAATGGGCTGTCTACCATTCAGGCTAAGACTGAATTGGCTCTGACCCATTTGAGTGGAATTATGATATGGGAAATCGGTCAGGATGATTTCGGAGACTATTCGCTCTTAAACAGAATTTGGGAAACGGTGGAACTGGCCTTACCGGCCGCCTCCTTTGAACATGATATTTCGCTCAAGGTATATCCCAATCCGTTTCAGGATCATCTTGAAATCAGTCTGGATGACAGGTCTAAGGCAATATTGCGTTTATATGATTTAAACGGGAGATTGATCCAGGAGTGGATAGCTTCTAAACCAATGCCGGTGGATCATCTTCGTGCCGGATCTTACCTACTTGAAGTGATTTCTGAAAAAGGCAGGTCTACCAGAAAGCTGATAAAGCAATGAATTGGTTTAGGGTAAGAACATTTGCAAACCAAATCTAACGTACCTGAAAACTAAATTTATTTTGCATAATGTAGCTATATACCACGGTCACCAGGATAGTCAGTAGTCTTGAAGGAGTGGGATAGAAATGAAGACCGTCCACAAAAAGTTTCATTAGAGCATAGCTGATCACGATGGCCCCCATAGCTACTACAAAATAACGGAAGAGTTGAATCCTTCCCGGTAAATTCGATTCCTCAAAAGTGATGTATTTCTGCAGGGCAAAACCAGTCAGAAAGGTGATGGGAAAAACGAAAAAGAGGGAAGCAATGTGTGGACTCAATACAACAAGCAGAAGATCAACATTGGTTTTGACAAAAATGAAATTGTAGAAAATAAAATACAACAGAATATCCAGAACGAGGTTACTTCCTCCACATACGGCATAGCGGTAGGTTTTCAAGGGAAGCCAGGACCTGAAAGGAAAATAGAAGGTGTCAATGACCAACGTCAGGGTTTTCTTCATTTCACCGAATTGAGCAACTAAGTTAATGAATAGCAGAATATATGCCAGTTATCTTATGGAAACTCCGGGCAGGATTTGCAAGGTATCAACGATCATGCGGTTAAGGCTATCCTGCGCCAATGAATCTGCAATGATTTCCGCTCTAGATTTTATTCGCATCGGACAATCCAGTAATTGTCTTTGTGCCGGGGACAATTCAGTGAAATCGCCTCCCTGCCAAATTTTCAGATCCGGATGGGTAAAGACTTCCTTCATATAAAGGGCCCAGATTGGCAGGGCCGTGGAGGCACCTTGTCCACTCCTGAAATTTCTGAATCTAACCAATGGCGAATCACCCCCAACCCATACTCCGGTCACAAGTTTCGGGGTGTATCCGATAAACCAGCCGTCTGCGTGGTTTTGAGAGGTGCCTGTTTTCCCCGCAATTGGATAGCCATACAATCCATAGCGCCATCGAAGTCTGCTCGCCGTTCCATTGGTCGCCACCGATTCCAGCATATGGGTTATTAGTTCGGCAGTACCGGTATCGATGACCTG
>JAGQWZ010000371.1 GCA_020436835.1 Saprospiraceae bacterium
AAGTACCCGTAGAAGGAGTCAGTGTAAACGATGTGATGTATGTGTACTTCTCGACCGGGCATTTCCAACAACTGGTCCTGGCTAAATCCATGGATGATGGACTAACTTTCGAATTAGTCGGGGAAATATCCCAAGAATCCTTCATCAATGTCAGTATTGAACAGGTGGAGACTGATGTATGGCCCGGATTACCCGCCGGCGAAGGCACGGGAATGATCATTTTCGGTTCCGGCACGTACCGTCAGAGCAATGTTAAGTTGGCATTTCAACCGGTTGATCAAATCGAACAGAAAGAGGCGATTCGATACTTTACCGGACTAAATGAAACGAAGATACCTCAATGGAGTGCCGACGAAAATGACGCAATCCCGCTTTTTGATCAACCATGTGTCGGAGAATTTTCAGTCACGTACAATTCTCTGATCAATCGATGGATCATGCTTTATAATTGTGATGCTCCCCGGGGGATTAATTTCCGGACGGCGACGGATCCATGGGGCCCCTGGTCAGAGCCCCAGGTGCTCTTTGATCCATGGGAGGATAATGGATACTGTCATTTTATGCATGTAGACTGGAACTTTGATGCGTGCGATGAAGTAAATGATCCCAACCGGCTTTACGAATGGGGTGGCGAATACGGACCTTACCAATTCGGATCATTGGCGACTGGAAATCAACAAAATACAACGATCTATTTCACCATGTCCACCTGGAACCCTTACACCGTGGTTTTGATGAAATCTACATTGGAGAAGATCAATGCCACCGCCGTATCTGAATATGATGCTTTCAGTCTATCGACATATCCAAATCCTTCCAATGGATTAACCAGATTCGAATGGTCATCAGACCTGAGTGGAGAACTTTCCTTTAAACTATATGATGCAATGGGTCAGCTGGTATGCTATACCCCTCGTTTAAAAAGTAAATCCTTCACACTAGACGTACAGGATCATCCCCCTGGAATCTATTTCTACCGTTTTCTAGATGAGAAAGGTCACAGCTTGAGTACAGGAAGATTAGTGGTGAGGTAGTTAGTTGCTGAATTCGATTTTTACTAAAGTTGTACATACTCGGAAGCCGCAAAAGAGTCAAAAACTGTCTGGGGAAGGGAGTCGTATACTTTCACCATTTTCGGCCCCCGGTCATCGGAGCGATCGGCTGACAATTTGATCTGGCCATAGGTCTGATAATTATCCCAGGGCCATACCGCATTGGGAGATTCCTGATCATAACGAGCGTAGTAAGCCCATTGTTTCACCAGATTATCTGACTGATCTACCCACACTTTATACATATTGTCCGGAGTATTACCTACTGCCTCAAAAGTCAATTTGAGTACATCGGCTTTTGCCCCTGTCTGAGTAGTGTCTTCACCAAGATATTCCAGGGTGACTCCACTATCTTTCAATTTAAAAGGCATGACCAGCCAGTAGCTGTCATTAATCCACATCCCTTTACCTTTTTGTTGATACACAGACAGGGAATCCGGATCGGTAATTTCTTCACCTTTAAACTTCACTTTGGCACTCCCATCCTTGATATTCAGCAGATATACCGCAGTGTCCTGAGGTACATCAATGCGTACATCCCCTGTCTGTTTGTTCCATATCAAATGTCTTCTGCCGAAAAAATTCCAGCCAATGATATGGGTGTTATCCCAGGCGTTTCTACCTCCCATAGCTTCCATGACATTATCGGCGATTTCGATGGCTTTGGCATCAGAACCTTCGAGATTGAACCCTTCAGCCGGGGGATTGCCTTCGTTTACCGGAGACTCCATTGGAGCATTGTTACATGCTATGAGGAGGAGGATAAGGAGAAGGGAGAAAGAGAAAGTAGTTTTCACGTTGGTCAGTTTTTACCCGGAAAGGAAGTAAGTGCCCGAAACAGGAGTCGAACCTGCACGCCCTAACGGACACATGGCCCTCAACCATGCCTGTCTACCAATTCCAGCATTCGGGCTAGAAAATGGAATGCAAAAGTACATAAAAATTGAATTTTACCTATCACATCCCGGGCTTGTTCTTTAGAATCCGGTCTTCTGCATAATTGCCTGACAATGAAGTTCTTTTGACAGGGCTATGCCGCCAATTAGTCGAAAAACAGATTCAATTTATGTTATTGAATGATGATTCTGTCGTTATAGAGGCTACCTGAGCCCTACTGAATATCATTAGTTCCGGATTAGAAGCAAGAGATTCGGACTTGGTCCGTACTGGTGCAACGGCGCAGCTTGGGAATCTTTACTCGTGATTTGCAAAAGTTTAAATATTAATTTTATTTTTAATTTGAATTATGCATTTTTGTGGTGGCTAAGGTGTGTGCATAAGAAATGGCCAGAAAAAGAAAACAAAAAAAGAAAACTTCGAGACTTAGTTCATTTAAGGAATCAGTCACGGACAGACGAATACCCAAAGTGATAGGGGTGATGGTTTTATTGCTATCTCTCTATCTGTTTGTCGCATTTGTATCCTATCTTTTCACCTGGAAGGCAGACCAGGACCAGGTATTTGATTTTTCCTGGGGTCTCTTCTTCGATCAAAGTCTGAAAGTCGAAAACCTCCTGGGTCGATTTGGAGCGATCGTTTCCAGTGTGTTCTTTTACTGGGGAATTGGACTTGCTTCCTTTATCAGCATCTTTGTCCTCTTTAAATTCGGTTTCCTGTTACTGACCGGACGGTCCCTGAAAGGTTTATGGTCGCCATTTCAGTACGCTTTGACCTTCATCTTATTTTTCTCTCCCCTACTGGCTTATGTCTTCGGAAACGTCGCTTTTCCCTGGGGAGGTGCTTTTGGGAATTATATTTCCGGTTGGCTGGTCCAGTTCGTTGGCAACCTGGGTACGGCACTCCTCTTTGTATTCCTGGGGATCGCCTTCTTCGTCTGGAACTTTCATCATGTGACTGAGAAAAGTACTTTCTCCTTTAAACTGCCTAAGTTATCACTGCTAAAATCCCGGCCTGACCCGGATTTACACGATGAAGGGGAATCAGACTGGAATACTCCGGAAGAAGTGGAAAAACAGGTCTCCAAAAGTTCCCTCATTAAGGAGCTGGATGAAATCAATAAAACGGCATTGGAATTTGACTTACCCAAGGTGGAAAGGAAACCCCAGGCCAATTCTCCAAGAGATGCAGACCTGGAAGTGGTGGAGACGACCGCTCCAAAGCCAGAGAAAACGCCCGAGCCCGACATGGAACCCATTGTGGTAGGTGAAGCAAGGGAGGCCCGGGAAATGATCATTGAGAAGGAGAACGAAATACATCTCGAGCCTTACGATCCGACAATGGCTTTACCCAAGTATGAGCGCCCAAGACTGAGTCTGTTGGATGATTACACAGAGGATGGAGTACAGATAGACCGGGAAGAGCTGGAACAGAATAAAGATCAAATTATCAATACACTCCGGCACTACAAAATTGAAATTGAACGGATCCGGGCCACCATCGGCCCCACTGTAACGCTGTATGAGATCGTGCCGGCCCCGGGGATACGAATATCTAAAATCAAGAATCTTGAGGATGACATCGCCCTCAGTCTGGCTGCTTTGGGCATCCGTATCATTGCACCGATTCCCGGTAAGGGTACCATCGGTATTGAAGTGCCCAATAAAAACAAACAGACGGTAGGACTAAAAGAACTACTGCATGCCGACAAATACAAACACGGTAAAATGGATCTACCGGTGGCTTTGGGTAAAACCATTGCCAATGAGGTTTTTATCGCTGATCTGACCAAGATGCCTCACTTACTCATCGCCGGTGCAACCGGTCAGGGTAAATCGGTGGGTATCAACACGATTTTGATGTCCCTTCTGTATAAAAAGCACCCGTCACAAGTGAAACTGGTGCTCATTGATCCCAAGAAAGTCGAGTTGTTTCCCTACGGGCAGCTGTCCAATCACTTCCTTGCCTTTCTCCCGGACCAGGAAGAACCGATCATTACTGAAACGAAGAAGGTGGTAAACACCCTCAATTCGCTCTGTATTGAGATGGATCAGCGGTATGATCTGCTGAAAAAAGCCCATGCCCGAAATATTCAGGAATACAATAAGAAATTTATCGCCCGCCAGCTGAATCCCAATAATGGCCACCGTTTCTTACCCTTTATCGTACTGGTGATAGACGAATTTGCGGACCTGATCATGACCGCTGGTAAAGAAGTTGAACTACCTATTGCCCGTCTGGCTCAATTGGCCCGTGCGGTGGGCATTCATCTTATTATTGCTACACAGCGACCTAGTGTGAATATTATTACCGGGGTGATCAAAGCGAACTTCCCTGCACGTCTGGCCTTTAGGGTTACTTCTAAAGTGGATTCCCGCACCATTTTGGATGCTGGAGGGGCAGACCAACTAATAGGTCGTGGTGATATGTTGCTGACGGTGGGTGGAGACATGATAAGACTGCAGTGCGCTTTTGTAGATACCCCGGAAGTAGAGAATGTGATCAGCAGCATCAGTTCTCAGCAGGGTTTTGCCGTTCCGTTCTTTCTGCCCGAGTATACCGGCGAGGATGGCGATGCTCAGGGAAATGGCGCCTTCAGAATGTCTGATTTGGATGAGATGTTTCAGGATGCGGCTATGTTGGTCATTCAAAACCAGCAGGGCTCTACTTCAATGATCCAACGTCGACTCAGGCTTGGATACAACCGGGCTGGCCGAATTATGGATCAGCTGGAGGCCGTGGGAGTAGTTGGTCCAAATGAGGGGAGCAAGGCGCGAGAAGTGCTGATGACCACTGAAATGGAGTTACAACAGCAATTGGAACTGTTAAGCCAATAAACAGAAACCGAACTCATTAAGGTTTCGTTAAAAGAGGGTAACGGTATAGATGTTGTAAATTTCCTTTCGTCTTGAAAATAGAATCATAATTCCAATTATAATGATCCGTTTGCTCGTTCTCTTAATTACCTCCTTAGTATATCCCACCCTACAGGCACAGGAAGCCCGTAATCCGGATGCCAGGGCGACAGAAATCCTGCAGCAACTGGAAGAAAAGACCAATACGTACAGCGATGTGACCTATCACTTTAGTCTGAAAATCGAATTGGCTGAAAGTGACCCACAGATATTGAAAGGAACATTTTACACGAGGGGAAATCAATACAGACTGGAGTTGCCGGACCTGATTTTTGCCACCGACGGAATAAGTCAATGGGTGGTCAACAAAGAAGCACAGGAGATCCAGATCCATGATTACGAGCCCCTGGACCCGGCCAATCTGAGCCACCCCCAAAATCTTCTGGCGATCCATAAAAATCCCGATTTTGACTACCGTCTGGAATTTGAAGGCGCGGAAGGCGATAAGATGGTGCAGAAAATTGAATTCAAACCCCTGCAGAGGGATAGTGAATACAGCAAAGCAAGGATAATCCTCAATAGCAGAACCGGCCATATTGATACCATTGAAGTTTTTTCAAAGGACGGTTCACGCTATTACCTGACAATAGATAGTACGCTGATCAACCAGAATCTCAGCCCATCCTTTTTCCAGATCGGAAAAGAAGATTTCCCCGGTTTTCACGAGGAGGATCTGCGCCTCAACTGATTGGATCCCGACTAAGATTCTCTGACATGAGAATTGGGTTCAATACAGGTTGCTTTTTATCTTAGGAGGCAAATGGGCCTGAAATCTTTTTTGATCTATCCGTTTGCCCGGAAAATTGTGGCTGACTTGCGCAGGGATGCGGCTAATGCCATTTCGCTGCAAAAGCAGACCCTGGAGTTGCTCATCGGGAAAGCCATTCACACAAAATTTGGCAAAGATCACGGATTCAAACAGATCAGGACTTATGCAGATTTTAAGCAAAACGTGCCGATCCGTGATTATGAAGACTTTAAGCCATACATAGATCAGTTAAAAATGGGCTCCCCGGACATTCTTTGGCCGGGAAAACCGCTGTTTTTCGCGAAAACCAGCGGTACTACTTCCGGAACCAAATATATACCACTGAGCAGGGAAAGCACCCCTTATCACGTCAACACGGCCAGAAATGGGCTATTCTCTTATATGGTGGAAACCGGAAACCGGAGTTTCCTTGACGGTAAAATGTTGTATTTATCCGGGTCTCCGGTATTGCAGAAAACCGCTGACATTCATACGGGAAGATTATCAGGCATCGTGAATCATCAAATTCCTAACTGGGCTAAGAGTAATAAACTTCCCAGTCATGAGATCAACTGCATTGATGCCTGGGAAGAAAAGGTAAAAGCGATTGTGAGAGAATGTGCCCATATGGATGTGAGGCTGGTGGGCGGCATCCCCCCCTGGGTACAAATGTTTTATGAAGAATTACTCGATTATACCGGAAAGTCCAGGGTCATTGATGTTTTTCCCAACCTCAGTCTTTTTGTATACGGTGGTGTTAATTTTGAACCATACCGGTCTCAACTGGAGCAACTGGTAGGCCGTACCACTGATAGTATCGAGACTTTCCCGGCTTCCGAAGGGTTTTTTGCCTTTCAGGACAAGCACCCTGCGGAAGGATTATTGTTAAATATCAATGCCGGGATGTTTTTCGAATTTATTCCCCTCAACCAGATTCACAGTGATCATCCGGAGCGTCTGAGCCTGGAAGACGTTGAAACCGGCACCAACTATGCGCTTCTGGTCTCAAGTAATGCCGGTCTTTGGGCTTATAACATAGGTGACACTGTGGAATTTGTAAACCTGAATCCACCCCGGCTGAAAGTCACCGGCAGGATCAAACATTTTATTTCTGCATTCGGAGAACATGTAATTGGTAAAGAGGTGGAGAATGCCATGCTGGAAGCATCGAACAGTCTGGGATTCCAGGTGGTTGAATTTACAGTAGCCCCTCAGGTCAATCCGCGGGATGGCCTTCCTTATCACGAATGGTTTGTCGAGATGACAGGTTATTCCGGTGATCCAGCCGAAATAGAAATCAAATTGGACGAGGCAATGCAGCGGCAAAACATCTATTACCGGGATCTGATTGAAGGAAAGATCTTGCGACCCGTTAAACTCAGCCGCTTAAAACCGCATGCTTTCAGAGATTATATGCATTCCATTGGTAAATTGGGCGGTCAAAATAAAGTACCTCGACTGGCAAACGACCGCAAGCTTGCCGATGCCCTGACGCCTTACGTTCTTGATTAAATAGAGGCGACCGTGATTTTCCTTAATTTTGACCTCATTTCTAACTGAGACTAATTGAGATATTTCCTAAAGCTCGCTTACCGGGGCACTCCATATGTCGGATGGCAAAAACAACCTAATGGCATCTCCGTACAGGAAATCCTGGAAACATCGCTAAATAAAATACTGCGTACAGAATGCCACATCGTAGGATGTGGCCGTACTGATGCCGGGGTCCATGCTTTGCAGTATTACGCACACTTTGATCCGGAGATGGACTCTATTCCCCCTGAGACGCTCCACAGATTAAACAGAATGCTGCCACCGGATATCGCCATTAATGACATCTTTCCGGTACCGCTTGACCTGCATGCCAGATACAGCGCCATTCGACGTACCTACCGGTACGAGATCAGTGGTACACCCGATCCCTTCAAGAGAGATCTCGTTTATTGCTTTTATGGTTTTGACAAACTGGATAGAAATCGGATGCAGCAAATGGCTGATTTGCTCCTGGACTATGATGCTTTCTTTCCGTTCTGTAAAACAAATTCAGATACGGAACACTATCTCTGTAATATTTATCAGGCAGGTTGGCAAGAAAATGCTTCGGGCATGACCTTTACTATTTCCGCCAATCGTTTCCTGAGAGGCATGGTAAGGCTTATAGTAGGAATGAGCCTGCAGATTGGATTAGGTAAAGTAGACCTTTCGACCGTCAGAAAGGCAATGGATGAACAAAAGCCTTTATCCAGAAGTCTGTCTGCACCGGCTCACGGCCTATTTCTGACTGAAATCAACTATCCCGAATCAATGTCGTTACGTTAAGGAAAGTACGTTGTTGATTCTGGACTGCGGGTGGACTGGTTCTCCCCTTCCAGGGGAGTTAGAGGGGTGTGAGTGAGCCAATTACCAAAATTGTCACCGCTTAACTTAACGGCAAGGAATCCCGAATTGACAAGCGGTTCCTTCAGCGACCATTGATGGACTAATACAATGGAAAGCCTTCCATATAAGCGTTGATTTCCTTTTTGACCTCCCTGATGCGACCCTCATTTGCGGGATCCCGGAGAATCAGATCCATCCATTCTACCGTCTGGCGACATTCTTCTTCGGTAAATCCACGACTGGTTATTGCAGCGGTACCCACCCGGATTCCGGAAGTAACAAACGGTGTTTGCGTGTCAAAAGGCACCATATTTTTATTGACGGTGATATCCGCCTTCACCAGGGCCTGTTCCGCCACTTTGCCGGTTAAGCCCTTGGAGCGAAGGTCGATCAGCATCAGATGATTGTCCGTCCCTCCGGAAATTAAATGATATCCCTTTTCTACAAACGATTCTGCCATCGCCTGGGCATTATTTATCACCTGTTGGGCATAGGTCTTAAAAGAGGGTTTTAATGCTTCCCCAAAAGCAACTGCTTTG
This sequence comes from Saprospiraceae bacterium, assembly GCA_020436835.1. Classification (GTDB taxonomy): domain Bacteria; phylum Bacteroidota; class Bacteroidia; order Chitinophagales; family Saprospiraceae; genus JABDMH01. Next base: position 8,531 of record JAGQWZ010000371.1, read on the forward strand.
GCAGCAATCACGTGCATCAGAGGTCCTCCCTGCATACCAGGGAATACTCCACTATTCAAAATTGAAGACATCTGGATGGGGGATCCCTTTCTGGTCTTGCGGCCCCATGGATTTTCAAAGTCATCGCCCATCATGATTAAACCACCACGGGGCCCTCTTAGTGTCTTATGGGTAGTCGACGAGACAATGTGACAATGAGGAAGCGGATTGTTCAACAACCCGGCAGCAATCAAACCGGCCGGATGGGCGATATCAGCCAAAAGCAGGGCTCCAACTTCATCACTGATCTCCCTGAAAGTCTTATAATCCCAATCTCGGGCATAGGCAGAAGCGCCGCAAACAATAAGCTTTGGCTTCTCCCGGTGGGCAATTTCTCTTACATTATCCATGTTTATGGTGCCCGTCTCCTTTTCTACACCATAAAATACCGGACGGTACACCTTACCTGAATAGTTTACCGGTGAACCATGGGAAAGATGTCCTCCATGCGAAAGGTCAAATCCCAGGATCGTGTCTCCCGGCTGCAGTACCGCCAGAAAGATCGCCGCATTTGCCTGGGCACCCGAATGAGGCTGGACATTTGCATATACTGCACCGAACAACTGCTTCAACCGGTCAATCGCCAACTGTTCTACCTGATCGACGACCTCACAGCCACCATAATAACGCTTACCTGGATAGCCTTCAGCATACTTATTGGTAAGGCAGGTACCCATCGCATCAAGCACATCCTGACTGGTGAAATTTTCCGAAGCGATGAGTTCGATACCTTCCCTTTGTCGTTGTAATTCATTTCCAATAAGATCAGATACGAGTTGATCAGACATATGCAGGTTTTTCATATAAGAGAAGCGCAAATGTAAAATAATTTACAGTTACGCAGCGCATACAAAGAAAGAAAGGCTAGCCGGGAAATCCGGGTAGCCCTCTTTGTTTCAAAGTGATGGGTTGATGGTTTTCAGTTTGTAATAATTAGACGGTTGTTACATTAAATCCGGGTTCTCTTCCGGGAGGGGCCCTTTTAGCTACGAGCCGATCCGGGGATAACAGAGATAATACTTGGTGATGGTCTTTTGGAAATAATCTGAATCAAGTATTTCGTTTAGATCCATCGTTCTACCGTCTTTACCATATATTTTAATCTGATCTTTTTTACCATTGTAAATTTCCACTTGTTCCTGCCCTTCATATACCAGATCTCCCACCAGTTTTTTATCCATAGCCGTGGCCTGTGCGATGTCTTCCATCAGCTTTTCCTTGTCGGCGGTTTCGGCGGGATTATTTGAGAGTCGAACCTGAAAGAGTCTTCTCTGTATCAGTCCCTGAGCAAGTGTATTCAAGATCAAGTCATTGTAATGTATTGAGTTTTTTAATAGTATCATAATATCTACATCATCCAATTGAACAAATGCTTCCAGGATCAGAGGCTGGGCTTGGACATCTGACCAGTTTTGCGTAAATAAAATGGCCAGCGGGGAGGATACTCCTTTTAATCCACCTTCACGGAACAATCTTTTCGCCCGTTCAATGGCTCCAATCAGCATAGTTTCTGCAGAAAGCACGGTCTTATGAAGATAAACCTGCCAGTACATAATTTTTCTGGCTACCAGAAACTTTTCAATGGAAGCAATCCCCTTTTCCTCCACCATCAGGTGTCCATTCTCCACCCTTAGCATCTTAATGATGCGGTCAAAACCAATCTTACCTTCCATTACTCCGGTGTAGAAACTATCCCGGTTCAGGTAATCCATTCGATCCAAATCCAACTGTCCGCTGATCAGTTGATGCAGAAACTTTTTGGGGTAGGTATTCTTAAAGATGGATATGCCCAGGCTCAATCTTCCCCCAAACTGTTTATTAAGGATGTCCAACAAATGAGCAGAGATGACTTCATGATGGGTTTCGATCAGTCTTCCCTCCAGCGCATGTGAAAACGGGCCATGTCCTATGTCGTGCAACAGGATGGCAATACTGGCCGCCTCCGCTTCTGCATCACTGATCTCCGCCCCCTTCTGTCGCAGCACATCCAGGGTCATATTCATCAGGTGCAATGCTCCCAGGGCATGGTGAAACCGGGTATGAACGGCCCCGGGGTAGGTTAAATGGGTCATGCCCAGCTGAGTGATCCGTCGTAAGCGCTGAAAATAGGGGTGCTGGATGAGATCATACAGTATTTCAAAGTGGATACTGACGAATCCATAAACCGGATCATTAAAAATCTTGTTCTTATTCATTATAGTGGAGTACTAGAACCAGATTGCTCTACGTTTTCAGATTGGCAAAAATGAGAAGAATCAACCAATAAACACGAATTTCATTTTTATTTGACAAAAACAAGATTAAAAAACCGCAAAAGTTACCCGGATAAGTATGGAGAGAATTAAAATTCTTTGGGCAGATGATGAGATTGACTTATTGAAACCCCAACTATTATTTTTAGAAAAAAAAGGATATGAGGTTGTAACCGTTTCAAATGGATACGATGCCATAGAAGAATATGATCAGCAGAAAGACATTGATGTTGTTTTCCTTGACGAATCTATGCCGGGCATGACGGGGTTGGAAACCCTGGCAAAACTCAAAGCCAATAATTCAAACATTCCGATTGTAATGATCACAAAAAATGAAGCTGAAAATGTGATGGAAGAAGCAATCGGATCTCAAATTGACGATTATTTAATTAAACCGGTCAATCCCAATCAAATATTATTGACATTAAAAAAAATAATAGACAATAAAAGGTTGGTCCGCGAAAAGACGACATCCGACTATCAGCAGGAATTCCGTCAGATTTTTATGGAAATAAACAGCGGGCTGACATTTCAGGATTGGACCAATGTCTACAGGAAAATAATTAATTGGGAAATCAAATTAGATGATTCCCGTACTGAGGAAATGTCTGATATATTAAGCATGCAAAAAAGTGAAGCCAATGCGGAATTCTCGAAATATATAGTGCGTCATTATGTAGATTGGATAAAAGAAAAGGAAGAAAGTCCGATACTGTCACATCAGTTGGTCCGGCAAAAAGTGCTTCCCCATCTGCAAGCGAAAAAACCCATTTTTTTGGTCGTAATGGATAACCTTCGATTTGATCAGTGGAAAATAATTGAACGCACTTTAGTCAACAATTTCCGGGTAACCGATGAAGACTTCTTCTATAGTATCCTACCTACCTCTACCCAGTATAGCCGTAATGCCATTTTTGCCGGATTATTACCGAGTGACATTGAGAGACATTACCCTTCTTACTGGAAAAACGACACCGATGAAGGAGGTAAAAATCTATTTGAAAAAGAGCTGTTTCAATCTCAATTAAAAAGGTTGGTCCGGGACGAAATAAAAATGGACTATATAAAAGTCACAAATGTCGGACATGGGCAGCAACTGGAAGATCAGATCCTCAATTATCTGCATAATGACATCACCGTGATTGTGTACAATTTCATTGACATGCTGTCTCATGCACGTACAGAAATGGAGGTACTGAAGGAGCTTGCCGGAGATGAAAGAGCCTACCGTTCTTTGACTAATTCTTGGTTTATCCACTCTCCATTGTGGACCGCGCTGAAGAAAATTTCGCAAAAAGACATTACCCTTATAGTCACAACTGACCATGGTACGATCCGGGTTAAACAACCCTCGAAAGTGGTTGGTGACAGAGAGACCACTACCAATCTTCGCTACAAATTGGGCCGGAATTTAAAATATGATGCGAGGGATGTATTGGAAATCCGGGATCCGGAAGAAGTAGGTCTGCCCCGGCCAAACGTTAGTTCTTCGTATATCTTTGCCAAGGACGACAAATATTTTCTCTATCCTAATAATTACAGTTACTACAATAGTTATTTCCGCAATACCTTCCAGCACGGAGGGATTTCGATGGAAGAAATGATTTGTCCAATTGTCTCTTTAACCGGCAGATAAAATTAACCCGGAACCAGCCGGACTTTAGCTGGCTCGTATTAAAATTTCCAATTTTAAATCACTAGTGTCCGGTTAAGTGAATAATTGAAAGGGGGGATGAATCCCCCCTAAATCAGTATATTGTTAGTCATCACAAATAAACAAATACTGATGATCAAAGGTGCAAAATTAACCGGACAGCCG
>JAGQWZ010000040.1 GCA_020436835.1 Saprospiraceae bacterium
GTAGCCTGGAGGATGACTTTTCGTGTGCCATCTGCAAAATCAGTTGATCGGTCAACTTTTTTTGTTGGTCCAGCTTATCGCTCATTTCGGACCAGATCGCCCTGAGCTGGTCAAATTCTGTGGTCTCACTCATACGTCATCTGCGTTTTCATTTTTTTTTTTTTATGGGATAAACGGGTACCTACATTACTTACTGAGATGCCGATAATCTCAGCGATCTCCTCGTAGCTTTTATCTTCGAGGAAGAGCAACATAATGCCTTTGTCCAGATCGCTGAGCTGTTCAATATACCGGTACAACATCTTCACCCTGTCTTCAAAAACCGGATCCTGATTATCTGTATACTGCAGGATCAGTTGGTCGATCGGGATCTCTTTTTCCCGGCGTTTAACTCTCCGCAAATAGGTGATAGCCGTATTCAGCGCAATACGATAGATCCAGGTACTAATACTTGACTCCTGCCGGAACCTGGGGAAAGCCCGCCACAGTTGCACCACTATTTCCTGGTACAGATCCTGTTGATCTTCCCGGGTGCGTGTGTATACTGTTGATGTCTTGAAGAGAATTCCCTCATGTTTTCTGATCATGTGGATAAACTGTTCTTCAAGCGGCATGCTTTGCTGATTTTACACTATTAGTCGCAGCAGATGGGAAAAAATCACATTGGAAGATGATTATTCTAAAAAAATAAATTTTACCCGTCGACGAACCGAAGAGAAAGATCGTCGGGTCCTCACGGAATGGACCGTCCTTAAGTTAGGCAGGCTATACCGGTGTCAATATACCAGAAATGATAATTGTTCGTCATACGATCGGCACGCCATTGCTATCTGTGGTCAGCACCTCTGTCATGTAGTCCAGAAATGGGCGCATATGTACGTATGTCGACACCACTTCATCCAGGAAAGAGGGGTGCTGCACTTCCTCGTCGGTGAAATTGCGGATCAGCACGAATTGTTTATAGCGGAGCAGATCAATGTTGGGATGATCGCGGGAAAAACCCTGTGGAGCGGTTTTTACCTGATCGCCCTTCAATTCGCCGAAGGTTCGCACAAATTCCGGATTTGCGATGATCTTGCGCAATGGAGCTGCATCTGCTGCCAGTTCTTCCCGGATGCGTTTCAGGTCGGCTGAATTGGGGCCCCAGAAACCACCGGCAACGATGGATCCACCCTCCGGTTCGATATGATAGTAATATCCTCCCCGGCGCTGGGCGGTTGCTCTTTTCAGGGTGCCGCTGAAGTGCTCCTTGTAAGGGGTTTTATCTTTGGCAAAACGAGTATCTCGATAGATGCGAAACAGCGATTGTTTACCGCTCATGGGTTCCAGTACATCGTGTTGGTTCATCCGTGCAATGAGGTGTTCGGCAAATTCCACTATTTGAACGTGTTCGTTCTGATAGCGTTCTTTGTTATCCGTAAACCAGGGGCGGTTGTTATTGGCGCGCAGGTCGGAAAGGAATTTCAGGGTAGAAGCGGGAATGGAAGTGATGGGCATGTTGTATTTTCCTTTGTAGTTTGACGGAAATAAATTATTCATTAATTTTTTCTCCGTCTCTTTGGTTAAAATGCAGGTGATTTATCAATACCCCCAAATTTAAAGAATATCAAAGTAATATTTTCAAAATCACCCTTGTACCTGTATCTTTCCCACCACGAATACCATCAGCACATGAAAGCGATCATCCCCGTTGCCGGGGCCGGCACCCGATTACGTCCGTTGACCTATACGCAACCCAAGCCACTGATCCCGGTGGCGGGCAAGCCCATCATTTCTTTTATCATAGAGTCATTGGAAAGTATTGGTGTTCAGGATTTTGTGTTTGTTATCGGATATCTGGGGGAAAAGATCAGGTATTTTCTGGAAGAAGCTTACCCAAATCTGAATAAAGTATTTGTCAGCCAGGAAGAAAGACTAGGTTCTGCCCACGCTGTCTGGATGGCCCGAGAGCATTTTATTGATGCCGAAGAAGTCTTCATTTTCTTCGGAGATGTGATCATTGATGCTGATTTCAAAGCCATGGTCGATCTGCCGGTATCCTGTCTGGGAATAAAAAAAGTACCCAATCCGAGAGAATACGGCGTAGTAGAGATCGGTGAAAACGGCTATGCCACACGGGTAGTGGAAAAACCCAAAATACCCAAGTCGGATATGGCCATGGTGGGCATTTACAAGATCCGGGAAGTCGAATCGCTGGTGGAAGCCCTTGATTTCAATATAACCCACGAGTTAATGACCAACGGTGAATTTCCACTCACTGATGCA
>JAGQWZ010000372.1 GCA_020436835.1 Saprospiraceae bacterium
GAGTGAAAACACTGCATTCAGTGTTATGCAAGATTCGCTTGGTTATATTTGGAGTGGTTCTTATGGCGGCGGATTAAACAGGTTAGATACGGCTACCAACAGATTTGTTCATTTCAGTACCAATGATGGATTGTTAAATAACAACATATTCAGTGTAATAGCTGATAAGAGGGGATACTTATGGCTTTTAAGTTATGAGGGTATTACAAGATTTAATCCATACAGCTTTGAAATTATTAATTTGACCCATGGCAATGGACTGGGCAGCGATTTTTATGATGGGTTTCTTTATGGTCGAAGCCCCTCTACCGGTAATTTGTTCTTCCTGGGCAAGGATGGGCTTGATTTTTTCCATCCGGATAGCGTCAAATTAAGTAATTATAAACCGCCTATCGCTTTTACCGGCTTCGAATTATTTAACGAACCGGTTCAAATTGATCCGGAGCAGCATTCTGATTCGGATACCTTCTTCCTGCAACAGCATATTTCTTATACCAGGGAAATAAAATTAGATTATGATCACCGTGTTTTTACCATAGATTATGCCGCCCTCGATTTCTCGGGTCCGGAAAATATTGATTATGCATATCAGCTGGATGGATTTGATCCGGACTGGCAATATGTGGATAAAAAAAGAAGTGCCACCTATACCAACCTGGATCCCGGTAACTATGAATTCAGAGTAAAATCAACGAATGCGGATGGAGTCTGGAATGAAAACTATACCGCCCTGGCTTTGATCATCTCACCGCCATGGTGGAATACCGGTCTTGCTTACTTTTTTTATTTTGTCCTCATTGTCAGTGCGCTTTATTTCTTTTATTGGTACCAGCGACGGCGATGGGAATTACAGTCTGCATTACAGATCCAGGAAAAAGAGGCTTTACGCTTAAAGGAACTCGACAATTTAAAAACAAATCTCTATACCAATATTACCCATGAATTCCGTACACCGCTGACGATTATTGGAGGAATGACCCGATTGATCAGGGAAAAACCACGCGACTGGTTGAAGAAAGGAGCGGATACCATCGAAGAGCAGAGTCAGAAATTGCTGGAAATGGTCAGCCAAATGCTGGATCTGCAAAAAATTGAAGCCGGGAGGCTGGAATTGCAGCCGGTTCAAACGGACATCATTTCTTTTATTAATCATATCATCGAACCGTTTCTGTTCCAGGCACGAGCGAAAAGGCTGGATTTTGAAGTGAAGCATGAAACAGCGGATCTGATCGTGGATTTTGATCCCCAAAAATTGGCCACGGTAATATCCAATGTAGTTTCCAACGCTTTAAAATTTACGGATCAAGGCCAGGTGATCTTATCCACCCGGATTACTTCCGGCACGGAGAAATTTCAGATCCTGATCGAAGATACCGGTATGGGTATCCATCCGGATAAGCTGGATCATATTTTTGATCGATTTTATCAGGCTGATCATGGCAGCACCCGGACCTGGGAGGGAACCGGTATCGGCTTATCTCTGGTGAAGGAATTGGTAACCCTGATGCGAGGAACCATTGAGGTCGAAAGTAATCCTGGAAAAGGAAGCCGGTTCCGCATTCACTTGCCAGTTACCCGGTTAGCAAAACCTCCCGGGGTACCGGTTATTTCGCAGCAGAGATCCTTTCCGGCTCTCCATCCTGAGCCTCCGATTTCTATTCGGGCTGTCAGTACTTCCAAAAGGGGAAGAGTGTTGATCGTTGAAGACAATACGGATGTGCGCCGATATTTAAGCACCATGTTGGAGAGTGAATACCGGATACTGGAAGCGGTCAATGGGGAACAGGGAATCGATATGGCTAAAAAAGAGATTCCCGATTTGGTGATCAGTGATATAATGATGCCGGTGAAAGATGGTTATCAGGTCTGTGATGAATTACACCAGGACCCCTTAACTGCACATATTCCTATTATCCTGCTGACAGCAAAGGCGGATCGCGCATCGAAGGTTCAGGGCTTCCGGAAAGGAGCAGACAGCTATTTATCCAAGCCATTCCATCCGGAAGAACTGAAAGCGCAAATTCAGATGCTGCTGGAGCAAAGGAAGCGATTGCAGGCTAAGTATCGGGAAGGACTTTCGGGAGTGCACTATAAACAGGTATCTGAGAAGGATCAATTTATCGAGGAAGTCTACCATCTGATTATTTCCAGGCTATCCATTGAAGACTTTGGGATTGGAGATATTTGTAAGAATATGTTGGTGAGCCGGTCGCAATTACATAACAAGATCAAAGCCACCACGGGTCTTTCCACTTCACATTTTATTCGAAAAATCCGTTTGGAACAAGCCCGGAAATTAATTGCGGGTACGGAAATGACGATCGCCGAAATTGCCTACCAGGTGGGATTTAAAGATCCGAACTTTTTCTCGAGGGTATATAAACTGGAATTTGGAGAAAGTCCGAGTGAGGGTAGGGAGTAAAAATAACTGGCCTGAAAAGCTCTTAATCAGGCCAGTCGTGATATAGACAACTACGGGATTATTCTACATTATCACAAGGGTCAACCGTGGTATCGACCTGGATTCCACCGACTACCTTATTATCTTCCCCACAATCCTTGACCACCTGATCGGAAAAACTCCATACCCGGTTTCTAGCGGATGTTGGAGTAAAAAATCCAAATCTTTCTGTAGGCCCGACCAGGTCTACATCATAAGCAGCGTTCCCTGATCCCCGATTGGCGAGTAAGGTGTTACTAAAAGCACCATCAATGGCTACAATTCCTCCATAGAAATTGTCATTGCTTTCGTTAAGTGCTATTAACCAATGATTTCCCGGGTCTTCAGCTCCAATGAGCTCCCCATCAGGAGTTTGGACACTTGGGGGAACCTTGCATAAAATCTGACCATAGAAACAACTCGTGGTGGTATTTCCCCAATTGACACCGCCCCGATCACAATTCCAGATTCCAAAAAAGTTGGCCGAAACAATATTGTCAATAATAGAACAAGATTTACCATTAATGATTGTTATTCCAGTATTACCAACTACTGTGGACAATACATCCAAGTCACCTATGATCTCATTTTTCCTAATATTGAGAAAATCACTTTGTTCAACCTGAATGCTGAACTGAATATTAGTGAAGAGATTATCGCTGATGCGTACTCGATCGGAATTTTCTACAAAGATTCCATTACATGCACCAGGCTCACCTCCGGTAAAATGAATACCCTGTAAAACAGATCGTGGAGCATTAGCTAGGTGGATGCCACCTCGAATAACAACAGGTAAATTGTCCAATTGAAGAGGATCCATCAATTGCACCAATGCGTCTTCTTCTCCAATTATGTTGGTTCGGTGACCAATAACCACAAGATTGTTCTCAACGTGTAAACCGGCCTTCACGATCACAGTGCCTCCCTCTCCAGCTTCTTCCACCGCCGCCTGCAGGGCATCTATCGATCCGGCTGGTAATTCTACAATTGTTCCGGATCGCTTGAATTCATTCTGGTTCGGTTCTTCCAGCATGGTCTTGAGACGATTGATTTCATCAGCGTTATACACTTCCGGCATTTCCTTCTGTAAGAATGAAAATACATCTTCTGCTGTTTTGAAGTTTTTAGGGATCAGTTGATTGGTTGAAATGTTGTCTTCCCGAAGTTGTTCCTTCTGGCAGGTTATTAGCAGAATAGCAATGATGGGGAGTAATGTCAGTTTTCTCATGTCTTGAGTTTTTATGTGGTTAAAAAATGGTTTTCATAAGGTCTTGCTTAAATTTCTTTAGA